>NZ_CAJCKE010000013.1:0-144813 GCF_903970925.1 Serratia sp. ME47
AGTCACGCCACAGGACTTCGGCGATGTCCGCCATGCCCATAGGGGCCCCCGGGTGGCCGGAATTTGCTTTTTGTACGGCGTCCATGCTGAGTGCGCGGATGGCGTTGGCAAGCTCTTTACGAGAAGACATAACGAAACTCCAGTGCGATTACAGTTGAGCGGCCAACATGTCTTCCAGCTTCTGCTGGTCGACGGCGAACAGGCGGATGCCTTCGGCGAGTTTTTCCACCGCCATGGCGTCCTGATTGTGCAGCCAGCGGAATTCCGCTTCGGCCAGCGGAGCGGGTTGGTGGAAGCCCTCGGTCGACGGGGTCAGCTTGCGCTCGACCGGCTGTTCGCTGTTTTTCAGCTGCTCCAGCAGGTTTGGCGCGATGGTCAGGCGATCGCAGCCGGCCAGCGCCAGGATCTGCTCAACTTTGCGGAAGCTGGCGCCCATGATCACCGTCTGGTAACGATGACGCTTGTAGTATTCATAGATGGTGCGCACCGATTTCACGCCCGGATCCTGATCGGCGTCGTAGTCGGCGGCAGGCTGTTTAGCCTGGTACCAGTCATAGATGCGGCCGACGAACGGCGAGATCAGATACACGCCGGCTTCGGCGCAGGCGCGGGCCTGAGCGAAGGAGAACAGCAGCGTCAGGTTAGTGTTGATACCTTCTTTTTCCAGCTCTTCGGCGGCTTTGATGCCTTCCCAGGTGGAAGCCAGCTTGATCAGGATGCGCGATTTGTCGATGCCCTGTTCCTGATACATGCCGATCAGTTTGCGCGCTTTGGCGACGCACATGCCGCGGTCGAACGACAGGCGGGCGTCCACTTCGGTGGAGATGCGGCCCGGCACGCTTTTGAGGATCTCGACGCCGATGTTGACCGCCAGTTTATCGCTGGCGTTGATCAGCTGGGTTTCCTTGCTGCCGCCCTGGCGGCGGGCATACTCCAGCGCTTCGGTGATCAGCGCTTTGTACTGCGGCAGCGCGGCGGCTTTCAGGATCAGCGAAGGGTTGGTGGTGGCGTCCTGGGGTTCGAACTGGCGGATGGATTCGATATCGCCGCTGTCGGCGACCACCGTGGTCAGCTGCTTGAGTGCGTCTAATTGATTCATTGATAAGCTCCTTGACCAAGCTCAACGTAGGGAAATGAGAACCTTTTTCATCATAGGGGGAACACACTGCATCATCGGATCGAGAATGAAAATGCGCTTTTTCTGATTGTTGCGATGGATAATAACAATGAATGACGAATAAACCCAGGCGGAGCGCGGCTTGCGCGCGACCGCCATCGAGACTGCAGGCGGTTTAACGCCGACCGACCGCGTTTTCGTAATAGCCGATCCGCTCGACTTTCGGCGCCGATCCTCCCCCTTCAAACTCCGATTCCAGCCAGGCATCGACGATGGTTTTCGCCAGTTCGGCGCCGATGACCCGCGCGCCCAGCGTGATGATCTGCGCATCATTGCTTTTGCGCGCCCGTTGGGCGGAGTAGGTATCGTGACATTGCGCCGCGCGAATGCCGGGCACTTTATTGGCCACGATGCTCATACCGATGCCTGTGCCGCACAGCAGGATCCCCCGCCGATGTTTTTCCTCCCGTATCGCCTGCGCGACGCGATAGGCGATATCGGGATAGATCCCCGTTTCTGCGGTGCGATCCGTCGTGTAGTCAATGACGGGAATGTCCCGTCGTTGCAGGTGGGTGACGATCAGATCCTTCAATTCAATGGCGGCATCGTCGGCGCCGATGGCGATAGGCAGCATAGCGGTCTCCTGATTGGTAACGAAAAGGGCGGCGATCCTCGGTGGCGCCACGTTCATTACCGTATCCCTGTTTAATCAAATGTTCAATTGATGTTCTTTTGTTTTTTGCCTGATTTTTCTGTTCCTCCCTTTAAAAGGTGACGACTGTCACTAAAAAAGGGGTTTTAATCGTTATTTATCCTCATATAGACGGGTTTTTGAGCGATATCACAGTTTGACAAGTTCTCTGTGGGCAAATTGAACGCGTGACGTTAGTGTTCATTTGTTCTTTGTTTGTGTTATTGATCATAAAGAGTCACCCTACCAGAGGAGAGTGCTATGTGTCAGACCTGCATGACAGAGGCGAAAATGGCGGACGGTATCCCCGAGATCATGAAGGCGGTTGTGGCGTACGCCCCGAAAGATTACCGCCTGGAACAGGTGCCGGTACCGAAGATCGGCCCGAAAGAGATCCTGGTGAAGATCGAGGCCTGCGGCATCTGCGCCGGCGATGTTAAAGCGTTCGAAGGGGCGCCCAGCTTCTGGGGCGATGAAAAACAACCGGCATACATCAAGGCGCCGATGATCCCCGGTCATGAGTTTATCGGCCACGTGGTGGGATACGGCGAAGGCGTCGAGGGCTTCAATCTCGGCGATCGGGTGATATCAGAACAGATCGTTCCCTGTTGGCAATGCCGCTTCTGCAACCGCGGCCAGTATTGGATGTGCGAAAAGCATGACCTGTACGGTTTCCAGAAAAACGTCAATGGCGGCATGGCCGAGTACATGAAGTTCACCAAAGAGGCGATTAACTATCACGTGCCGGCCGATCTGCCGATCGAAAAAGCCATTCTGATCGAACCCTATGCTTGCTCCTTCCATGCGGTGCAACGCGCCAATATCAAACTGGGCGATGTCGTGGTGCTGGCCGGCGCCGGCACCCTGGGGCTGGGCATGATCGGGGCGATCAAAAAGTCCGGGCCCTCGAAGCTGGTGGTGCTGGATCTGTCCGACGAGCGTCTGGCGCTGGCGAAGCGCTTCGGCGCGGATGTGACGCTGAACCCGACCCGTGACGACGTGCCCGCGGCGGTTAAAGCGATGACCGACGGCTACGGCTGCGACATCTACATCGAGGCGACCGGCGCCCAAAAGTCCGTGGAACAGGGCCTGACGCTGATCCGCAAACTCGGCACCTTCGTGGAATTTTCCGTGTTCAAGGATCCGGTGACCGTCGACTGGAGCATCATCAGCGACCGCAAAGAGCTGGACGTGCTCGGTTCGCACCTCGGCCCTTACTGCTACCCGCTGGTGATCGAAGGCATCGCCAATGGCGATCTGCCGACCGAAGGCGTGGTGACGCATACGCTGCCGCTGGAACAGTTCGCCGAGGGCTTCGAGCTGATGAAGCGCGGCATCGGTTCAATCAAAGTGGTGCTTAATCCAAACCTCTGAAACCTGCATCGTTCTTCGGGTGCGGGCGAGCCTGCGCCTCCATAATCACATGTGCTGGGGTGTTCTATGTTGCATGGACTGATTCATCGCATTGGTCTGTCACCGAAACTGCTGCTGGGCTATGCCGGCGTGTTGGTGTTCATGATGGGCGAAGGGCTGGAACAAGGATGGCTGTCGCCTTATTTGATCGGCAAGGGGCTGAGCATTCAGGAATCGGCGCTGCTGTTCAGCGTTTATGGCTTTGCGGCCGCGATCGCCGCCTGGTTTTCCGGCGTGCTGGCGGAAATCTTTACCGCCCGGCGGGTGATGTTGGCCGGCCTGCTGCTGTTTCTGTTCGGTTCGGTGTGCTTTTTGACGTTCGGCCTGCCGAGCAACAACCTGGCGATCATGGTGCCGACCTATGCGCTGCGCGGCTTGGGTTATCCGTTATTCGCCTACGGTTTTCTGGTGTGGGTGGCGTATGAGGCGCCGCCGGAAAGGCTGGGGTCGGCGGTGGGGATTTTCTGGTTCGTCTACAGCGGCGGGCTCAGCGTGCTGGGCGTGCTGTATTCCAGCATCATGCTGCCTTATCTCGGCGAGATCCACACGCTGTGGAGCGCGCTGATTTTCGTCGTGCTGGGCGCGGTGATTGCGCTGATGCTCAATCGCGACGACGGCGCGGCACAGAGCGGCAACCGGGAAAAAGCGTCGCTGGGTTACGTCTTGAAAGGCATCACCATCGCGTTTGAAAACCCGAAGATCGGCCTGGGCGGCATCGTGCGCACCATTAATACCTCTGCGGCATACGGCTTCGTCGTATTCATGCCCATGTACATGATGGATATGGGATTCACCCGCACGCATTGGCTGCAGATGTACGCCGCGCTGTGGACGGTCAACATCATTTTCAACCTGATTTTCGGCGTGATCAGCGACGGTCTCGGCTGGCGCAATGTGGTGATGTGGTTCGGCTGCGTCGGCTGCGCCTTGACCACGCTGATGTTCTACTACGTGCCGCAATTCTTCGGCGCCAATTACCTGCTGACCGTTTGCGCCGCCGGTTTGTTCGGCGCCTGCCTGGCGGCGTTCGTGCCGCTGTCGGCCATCATGCCGTCGCTGGCGCCGGACAATAAGGGCGCGGCGATGTCGATTCTCAATCTGGGCGCCGGCCTGAGCACCTTTGTCGGCCCGGCGGTGGTGGGGCTGTTTATCGGCAGCCTCGGCACCGTTGGCGTGATCTGGATCTTTACCGGTTTGTACCTGTTCAGCGGCGTGCTGATGAAATTTGTTACGCTGCCGAAAGAAAGCGCGACGGCGCAGGAAGAACGCGGCGCGAGTTTGGCGAAAATATCCTGACCGAGGGTGAAGTTCACAGTTTTAAGGGGAAATTTATGATTAATCATCAAACTACGGCGCCGCGCGAGCTCTCGCTACAGGGCAAGGTGGCGCTGATTACCGGCGGCGCTGCGGGGATCGGCCTCGCTATCGCCGAACGCTATCTGCAAAACGGCGCGCGCGTGGCGCTGCTCGATCGGGCGCCGCAGGTTGCTGAAGTGGCGCGACAGCTGGACGCCGAGGCGGCGCTGGGCGTCGTGGCCGACGTCACCGATGCCGCGTCGGTGGAGCGGGCGGTGGCGCAGATTGAGGCGCATTTCGGGCGGCTGGACGTGCTGGTCAACAGCGCCGGCATCGTCGCGCTGCATCCCGCTGAGGAACTGCCTGAAGCGGCGTGGGATGCAACCCTGGCGGTCAATCTGAAAGGCGTGTTTCTCACCTGCCAGGCGGTGGGCCGCCGTTTCATTCGCCAGCGCGGCGGCAGCATCATCAATCTCGCCTCGCAGGCCGGGGTGGTGGCATTGCCGAATCACCTGGCCTATTGCGCCAGCAAAGCGGGCGTTATCGGGTTGACCCAGGTGCTGGCGCTGGAGTGGGGGCCACACAACGTGCGGGTCAACGCCATTTCACCCACCGTGGTTTTGACGGAGCTGGGGCGCAAAGCCTGGTCTGGCGAGGTAGCGGAACAAATGAAGCAGAAAATTCCGCTGCGGCGCTTTGCTGAGCCGCAAGATATCGCCGCCAGCGCCCTGTTTTTGGCCGGTGACGCGGCGGCGATGATCACCGGCGCCAACCTGGTGGTCGACGGCGGTTACACCATTCAATAATTTCTTATTCAGGCGACAGAGAGGCCGCGATGAACAGAATCATTAACGATCCCGATCACGTAGTGGAAGACGCCATTCAGGGCTATAGGCTGGCCCACCCGGACTATTACGCCGCCACCGACAATGCGCGGGTGTTGAAATATCCGCCGGCGCCGATCGCCGGCAAAGTGGGCATCGTCACCGGCGGCGGTTCCGGCCATGAGCCGGCGTTCCTGGGCTATGTCGGCAAAAACATGCTGGATGCCGTCGCAATTGGCGAGATTTTTTCATCGCCTACGGCGGGGGCTTTTCTCGACGCGTTCAAGGCGGCGGACAGCGGTGCGGGCGTCGCTTGCCTGTACGGCAACTACGCCGGCGACAACATGAACGTCAAGATGGCGATCAAGAAGGCCACGGCGGCCGGCATACGGGTGAAAACCGTGGTGGCCAACGATGACGTCGCCTCGGCGCCGGCCAGTGAGATCGATAAACGGCGCGGCGTGGCCGGAGAAATTCTGATGTGGAAGGTCGGCGCGGCGGCGGCGGCCAAGGGATACGATCTGGACGGCGTGATCGGCGCGGCGCAAAAAGCCATCGACCGGTGTCGTTCGATCGGCGTCGGCCTCAGTTCCTGCACCATTCCCGCGGTCGGCAAACCCAATTTTCATATCGAAGACGGCAAGATGGAGATCGGCATTGGCCATCACGGCGAACCGGGCATTGAGGTGTCGCCGATCCAGTCGGCGTCGGCGATGGCCGGCACCATGCTCGATTTCGTGCTCAACGACATGCCGCTGGAACAGGGGCAGGAGGTAGCGTTGCTGATCTCCGGGCTTGGCGCCACGCCGGTGATGGAGCTGTATATCTATTATGCCGAAATAGAGCGTCGGTTGACGGCGAAAGGCGTGCGGGTGCATCGGCGCTACGTCGGCAATTACTTCACGTCGCTGGAAATGATGGGCGTGACGCTGACGCTGGATGACGAACTGAAAACGCTGCTGGACATGCCGGCGCAATCTTTAGGCTTAACCCAGGTGGAGTGAATCATGACGGAACAAATTTCAACCCGGTACGGCAGTGAGATCGTTACGGGGCTGATAGAAACCATTGTCGGCAACCGCGAATACCTGAGCGAAATCGACGGTGCCATCGGCGACGGCGACCACGGCATTAACATGTCGAAGGGATTCGCGATGTGCGGCGATGCCATTCGCGGCCGCGAGCTTACGTTGGCGCAGGCGTTCGATGCGGTTTCCGATGCGCTGATGGAGGGCATCGGCGGTTCGATGGGGCCGCTGTACGGCAGCCTGTTCATGGGCATGGCGGAGAGCGTGCGCGAGCGCAGCGTGCTGGATAAGCAGGCATTTTTGGCGATGTTGCACGGCGGTTTGCGCGAACTGCAGGACATCAGCAGCGCAGGCGTGGGGGACAAGTGTCTGATGGATACGCTGATACCGGCGGTAGCGGCGTTTGAGCAGGCGGCGGGGCGCGGTGACGACTTCGCCGCTGCGCTGGAACAGATGAGGATCGCCGCGGCGCGCGGGCGCGATTCCACGCGCGAGCTGGTGGCGAAAATCGGCCGCGCCAGCCGTCTGGGCGAGCGTTCGCGCGGCGTACTGGACGCCGGCGCGGTATCTTGCTGCCTGCTCTTGACCCGATTGGCGGACGAGGTGGAGCAACGACTGAATACCGTTGCCGCCTGAACGCGTTATACTAGCGGGCATTCAGCATTGTCGGAGGGGCGTGTATCGTCCCTCCGCCATGATTAACCGGCCTGCCGTGGGGAAACGTCTAACGGATGGAAAAACAAACTGTGTCCCAGGATAACGAACTGCTGACCGAAATCGCCGTTGCTTATTATCAGGATGAGATCACGCAGGAAGAGATCGCCAAAAAGTTCGGCATCTCACGGATCAAAGTCGGTCGTTTGCTCAAGCGCGCCAAGGAAGAAGGCATCGTCGAGATCAACGTGCGTTATCACCCGGTGTTCAGCACCCGGCTGGAACAGCAGATGATGGAACGTTTTCCCATCAGCCGCGCGCTGATCGCGCTCGATCATCAGGACGAAGAGGAACAGCGTCGGCAAGTGGCGGCGCTGGTGTCCAACTACCTGGCGATGTCGCTGAAAGACGATATGGTGTTGGCGGTCGGGCAGGGACGCAACGTGGCGGCGATCGCCGATCACGTCGGCAGCGTGACGGAGCGCAACTGCAAGTTCATCTGCGGCATCGGCGGCACCCACCGTCCGGGCGATGCGATCAACGCCGACCATATCAGCCGGCGCTTGGCGAAGAAGTTCGGCGGCAGCAGCGAGACGCTCTATGCGCCGGCCTACGTCGAAAATCGCGCGTTGAAAGACGCCTTCATGCAGAACGGCACGATCAAGGAAACGTTGGATCGCGCGCGTAAGGCCGATGTGGCGTTAGTCGGCATTGGCGACATGAATGAAAACAGTTATATGGTGAAATTGGGGTGGTTTACGCCGCACGAGATTATCGACGCCAGCCTTAATCAGGGCGTGATCGGCGACATCGCCGGCTATGACTTTTTCAATGCCCAGGGGCAGCATGTCGATACGGTGATGAATGACCGTGTGATTGGGCTGAGCATTGATGAGCTGCGCAAAATTCCGTGCGTGATCGCCATTGCCTCCGAGAATACCAAGGCGCTGGCGATTTTGGGCGCGTTGCGCACCGGCGCCATCGACATTATCGCCACCAGCGCGCTCAATGTGCGCACTATCCTCAACATGTCGCAATAGCGGCACCCGCAAAAAAGGGTTCAGCGCCATGCTGAACCCTCCAGAGACATCCCCCTTTTGACGGATCAGTGGCTGAGGTTGACGTCGATCGCCTGATAGAAGGCGTTGGCGGTGTCGGCTATGTCCCACACGGCAAGGATCACGTGCGAACCGCTGCGATCTGCCGGTATGTTGCACTGGTGGGTGACCTGCGCGGCAGGGATGGCGCCGCCGTCGTTGAACTGGCAGAACGGCGTCAGGTCAAAGGAAGCGCGGGTCAGCGGTTGAGAAGCGTCCCAGTTCGGCTTGGTGATGAAATAGCGCCAGCTGGTGGTGCTGTGACGCGCGGTCAGCTTCCAGGTAAAGGAGTTCGGGCCGGTTTTCAGGTTGAGCTTGTTCCAGCGCGTCGGCGTTTGCTGATCCAGTTCGAAGAAGGTGGACTTGTTGGCGCTGGCGATATGGCCGTCAACCGGGCCAGCCTGCGGGAAGCCTTTCAGGCCCTCGACGCTCTGCGGTTCGTACTGCACGCTGCCGCACTGAGTGTTGAGCTGCAGTTTGCACTGGTAGGCGCGGCTGGCCGGCGACTCGACATAACCGTGAGCATTCGCCTGTTGCGAAACGCCGAACATGGCCGCGCTCAGCAGGCCCAGAGAGAGCAGGGTACGGGAAGTTTTGTTCATAAGTCACTCCTGACTGAAATTATGTTGTAAGTTGAGCGTATTTCACCGACAAAATGAGAGACCAATAACGCAATTAGAAATAACTCTTCTTGTCGGCTTGTTTTATTTTTATCATTCTGGTCGTGCGATAGAGCGGAATGTTTTAACGGCTATTAACGAAAATTATTATGATGACGATCTTTGATCGTTAGGCTGAATTTATTTAACTGTCGCTGTGTAAAAGTAGGGCGCTATGATGAATTTTATATCAGGTCGTGATGAATAGTATTTAAGATAGCGCTCTCATTTATGAAGTATATTGCTTGTTGCTATGAGTACCCTTGTTCGATTTGATCGATTTTTGTGCGCCACCACCTTGGGAATTTAGTGTCATTTTTCTTATTTTATTTTAAAGAGGAATTTGTATGACTAGATTATCCCTGGACGCGATTAAAATAATCAGTACCATCAAGAGCACCGGTTCTTTCTCTATGGCGGCGGAGGCGCTGCATAAAACGCCTTCGGCGATCTCTTATCGGGTTTCCAATATTGAAAGCAAACTCTGCGTGAAACTTTTTCATCGCAATGGCCCCATGATTACCCTGACGGATGAAGGGGAATTTCTCCTGCAGGAAGGCAGCTGGATATTAAATGCGGTGCAGGATCTGGAAAGCCGGGTGCGCAACATCCCCAAGCTGGACAATAATATCCGCCTGGCGGTAGACACCTTCTTCCCGTTGGAAACCCTGACGCAGGATATCCGCGACTATATTCAGCATTGCCCGAACGCCAGTATCTCGGTGCAGCGAGAAGCGTTGAACGGCACCTGGGATGCGCTGAAGAACAACCGGGCGGATCTGATCATCGCCATCGGCCAAATTCCCGACAGCGTGCAGGCTAAAACCCTGATGCTCGGCAAGCTCAACTTTGTGCTGTGCGTGTCGCCTTCGCACCCGTTCGCGGCGCAGAGAAAGCCGGTGTGCAAGAAACAGCGGTTGAACGACATCGTGGTGGTGATCGCCGACAGCAGCCATGAGCTGCCCAAGCGCAATCACGGCACGCTGCCCTTGCAGCGTCAGTTGGTGGTATGCGACGTGGAAAGCAACCTGGCGCTGCTCAAACGCGGCATCGGCCACGCTTTTCTGCCGCCTGCTTTGATCGAAAAGGAATTGGCCAGCGGCGAACTGGTGACGGTGCCGGTAGAGATGCAAAAGGGCGACGAAATGATTTGGCTGGCGTGGCACCCGGCCAGCAAGGGCGCCGGGTTTAACTGGTGGCATGAGCGGCTGACGCGCAAAAGCGATGTCTACAGCCTGATGGGCCGCGAAGTGGTGCGGGATGGCGGTTATCCTTGGTGCCACAACTGAAGGAATAGAGACGAAGGGACGCGAAAATCAAACGGTTAACTCAATGAAAACCCCGCAGCATTCGGCTACGGGGTTTTTTTACGGCTTACGCCACGCGGCCCACCTTCAGCCAGGCGCCGTCAGAACCGGGCGCCGAGGTGATGTAACCCCATTTGGTTTGCCAGACGTAACCCTGGTAGGACACCAGCGCGCCCTGCGCGTAAGTGGTGCCCGGCACATAAGCCGGCGCGGTCATGATCGGCAGGTTGCCGGGGCCGACGCCGGTGTAGCGCAGCCCGGTGCCCATATCCAGCTGGCTGTCGTCGTAGTCCGCGGCGTTGAAATAGCGATCCAGCGAGGCCAGCAGATCGCCGTTGCGGTTGTCTTGCCCCAGATGCCAGAACATCACGCCGCCCAACTGCTGCTGCTTGATGTATTTCGCTTTGTATTTGAAGCTCTCGGCATCGTCATAGGTGACAAACAGCCCTTTCTGCGCATGATACAGGTAAGGCGTTTTGGTCTTGTCGTTCCACAGCCGCTGATAGCCGTAGTTGCCCAGCAGCATCTGCTCCAGCTGGCGATAGGAGGCGATGCGCGGATCCTTGTCGCGCACGCACTCTTCGCAGCCCACCAGCCAGTAATCGGTGTTCGGGTACGGATCTTCGCCCGGCGTGCTGTGGCTGCTGTATTGCCCGCTGTTGCCGCCGCTGACGCCCTTGAAGGCGCGGCCGTAGAAGGGCACGCCCATCACGATTTTGGCGCTCGGCACGCCTTCCATCATCAGGTGTTGCTGCACCGCGGCGTCGACCGTCAGGCTGAACGGGCTGGGGAAGGCGCGGGTCAGCTCTTCCCAGCTCCAGCCCAGGTTGGCTTCGCGCAGCGCATTGTAGAAGGTCGGCCCGGCCGCATCGCCGAACAGCGCCGCCTGGTGGTTGGTTACCTTCTCCCAGGGGCCGGCCAGATCGTAGGTCATCAGGTTGATGTAATCGAGCGGCGCGACGATCTGCGCCAGCTTGCTGTAATAGCGCGACAGGAAGAAGGCGCCGCCGGCGCCGGCGATGGTCAACTGGTACGGCAACGCCTGGCGGCCGTCGGCGACGGTTTGCTGGTTCAGCAGGGTGCGGATCTCTTGCAGCGCGGCGATGAAACCGTCCACTTCCGAGGCTTGCGGGTACTCCCAGTCGATGTCCACGCCGTCGAAGCCGTAATCCTTCATGATGCGCACGCAGGATTGGGCGAACTTGGCGCGCGACGCCGGGGTTTTCACCGCGTTGACGTAGTTGGCGTGCGACACGCCCAGATCGTTGGAGTAATACCAGCCGCCGATGGAGAACATGATGCGCAGGCTGGGGTTGTGCGCTTTGAGCGCGGTCAGACGGTTGACCACATCGCGCGCCTTGGCGTCGTTGGTGGCCGGATCCCAGGCGCATTCCAGATTGCTGTTGATATCCAGGAACGAGAAGTTAATGTGCGTCAGCTGTTTGGCTTTGGCCGGCGTGATGTTGGAAACCGGGAACGGCACGACAGACGTATCGGTCTCGGTGTAATTATTGATTTGGTTGGTCGGAATAAAATAATACCCAATAACGGCTTTACGTGTGGACATGGCATTTCTCCAGAGTGGATGTTTTTCGATGGGGAAATATTTCCCGTTGCCATTAATGTTTATTTTTCGCAGAAATAACAGTCGAAACAAATCACGATAAGAATGAATTTTTTATTCACTGCCGCCTGCCTTGGCGTTTATGTGTTGTGCCAGCATTCAGCATGAATGAATTCGACCATAGGGCCTGTGTTTATTCATTTGCTTTGTAATAGCATCCTTAACTAGATTCTGAGTATCCGATGTCCCACCGGCCGTGATTGGCATTTAATTAAAAATAAAAAAGGAGATGAGCTATGTCCAGCATAGAGCCTGACGCTGTTGGCTTAATAGTCCAGCGAGTATGTGAATATCTTCAGCCGGTATTGAACGCCATTCTGGCCGGCGTGATGGCGCTATTACACGGCGCCTATCGCAACGTGGGTATTCGGCGACGTTTATTGAATGCGGCGATGTGCGCGTTATTGGCCTGGACGGTGCGCGATGCGCTGGCGCTGATGGGCCTGGAATTAAACTGGGCGAATTTGGCCAGCGTATTGATTGGCTTTATGGGGGCGGATTACATCAACGCCTTAATTAAAAAATTCATCGGCAAAAAAACGGGGTTTAAAAATGTTAAATGACATCGAAGAGATTCGCTTTACCGCCCGCAGCGAAGAGAACCTGCGCGGCGTGCATCCGGATCTGGTGCGCGTTATTCGTCTGGCGCTGCGCTATTCCCTGGTGCCGTTTTCCGTTAGCGAGGGGCTGCGCAGCATGGCGCGCCAGCGGGAAATGGTGCGCGCCGGCAACAGCCAAACGCTGCGCAGCCGCCATCTGACCGGGCACGCGGTGGACGTGGTGGCGATGCCGGCGGGCGTGGTCTCCTGGGAGTGGGATTACTACGCGCAAATTGCGGTGGCGGTGCGGCGCGCGGCGCGTGAATACGGCATCAACGTCGAATGGGGCGGCGAATGGAAGACCCTCAAGGACGGCCCGCACTTCCAGCTGCCGTTTCGGGACTATCCGGCATGAGCGGCTGGCTGCAAAAACTGATGCAGGGCGGGTTGCTGCTGCTGTTGCTGGCGGCCATCTGCCTCGGCGGCTACAGCGCGTTGCTGTCGCACCAGTTGGTGTCCGCGCGGCAACTGGCGGCGGAATTGCAAAAAAGCCTGGCGCAGCAGGCCGGGCTAATCGCCACCCTGCAGACCCAGGATGCGCAAAATCGTGCGCTGATGGCGGCGCAGCAGCGGCAGGAACAGCAGCTGCGCCAACAACACGAGGCTTATCAGAGGAAATACCGTGAAGCGATTAAAAACGATCCCTGCGCCGCTCAGCCTCTGCCTGGCGCTGTGTTTGAGCTCCTGCGCCCGGCCGCCGGCGCCGCAGGCCGTGCCGCTGTTGCCCCCTGAGTCGGTATTCGCTCCCTGTGAGCAGCCGCAGCTGCAGGGGGAGACCTGGGGCGATGCGGTAAGCTATGCCCTGGCGTTACAAACCTCGTTACACATTTGCGCCGGTCAGGTGGAGACGCTCAACGCCTGGCGCGCCACGCTGCCGCCGCGCTGACGGCGGCACTTGTCTGACTTGTCCCGCAGGCCTTCTTTTTTTACTTTTAAAACGGTCTTTCGACCAAGGTTATGGCGCGCTTCAAAGTTTGTGATGTTTCTCTCACTATACTTCAAGGCTGTGCCCTGTCATTGTACCTGGGCGCCATGGCCCACGGCAGGGCGCAGCCTCAAAGCCTTACCTCAACATAAAAGCAAAAAACAAAGGAATCCATAATGGACGAACAGCTCAAACAGAGTGCCCTTGATTTCCATCAGTTTCCTGTCCCAGGGAAGATCCAGGTTTCCCCAACCAAACCGTTGGCGACCCAGCGCGATCTGGCGCTGGCCTATTCGCCGGGCGTCGCCGCGCCTTGCCTCGAGATCGCCGAAGATCCGCTGGCGGCCTACAAATACACCGCGCGCGGCAACCTGGTGGCGGTGATTTCCAACGGCACGGCGGTACTGGGTCTGGGCAATATCGGCGCGTTGGCCGGTAAGCCGGTGATGGAAGGCAAGGGCGTTTTGTTCAAGAAGTTTTCCGGTATCGATGTATTTGATATCGAAGTGGATGAGCATAACCCTGACAAATTAATCGACATTATCGCCGCGCTGGAACCGACCTTCGGCGGCATCAACCTGGAAGACATCAAGGCGCCGGAGTGTTTCTACATCGAACAGAAACTGCGTGAGCGCATGAAGATCCCGGTGTTCCACGACGACCAGCACGGCACGGCGATCATTACCACCGCCGCGGTGCTCAACGGCCTGCGCGTGGTGAAGAAGAACATCTCCGACGTGCGGCTGGTGGTGTCCGGCGCCGGCGCGGCGTCCATCGCCTGCCTGAACTTGCTGGTGGCGCTGGGGCTGCGTCAACAGAACATCACCGTCTGCGACTCCAAGGGCGTCATCTATAAAGGCCGCGACGCCAATATGGAACAGACCAAAGCCGCCTACGCCATCGAGGATAACGGCCAGCGCACGTTGGGCGACGCCATCCCGAACGCCGACATCTTCCTCGGCTGCTCCGGCCCGGGCGTGCTGACGCAGGATATGGTGAAAACCATGGCGCGCGATCCGCTGATCATGGCGCTGGCCAACCCGGAACCGGAAATTCTGCCGCCGCTGGCCAAAGCGGTGCGCCCGGACGCCATCATCTGTACCGGCCGTTCCGACTACCCGAACCAGGTGAACAACGTCCTGTGCTTCCCGTTCATTTTCCGCGGCGCGCTGGACGTGGGCGCCACCACCATCAACGAAGAGATGAAGCTGGCCTGCGTGCATGCCATCGCCGATCTGGCGCTGGCGGAACAGAGCGACGTGGTGGCCTCCGCGTATGACGATCAGGATCTCTCCTTCGGGCCGGAATACATCATTCCGAAACCGTTCGATCCGCGGCTGATCGTCAAGATCGCGCCGGCGGTGGCCAAGGCGGCGATGGACTCCGGCGTGGCGACGCGCCCGATCGAAGACTTCGACGCCTACGTGGAGAAGCTGGCGGAGTTCGTCTACAAAACCAATCTGTTCATGAAACCGATCTTCTCGCAGGCGCGCAAAGAGGTGAAGCGGGTGGTGCTGGCGGAAGGCGAGGAAGAGCGCGTGCTGCATGCCACGCAAGAGCTGGTGTCGCAGGGGCTGGCTTTCCCGATCCTGGTCGGCCGTCCGAGCGTGATCGAGATGCGCCTGAAAAAGCTGGGCCTGCAACTGACGCCGGGCAAAGATTTCGAAGTGGTGAACAACGAGTCGGATCCGCGCTTCAACGAATACTGGGGCGAGTACTACCAGATCATGAAACGCCGCGGCGTTTCGCAAGAACAGGCGCGTCGCGCGGTGATCGGCAACCCGACGCTGATCGCCGCCATCATGCTGCACCGCGGTGAAGCGGATGCGATGATCTGCGGCACCATCGGCAGCTACCACGAGCATTACGACGTGGTGAAGAACGTGTTCGGCTTCCGTGAAGGCGCGCACGTCGCGGGCGCGATGAACGCGCTGCTGCTGCCGAGCGGCAACACCTTCATCGCCGACACCTACGTCAACGACGATCCGACGCCGGAACAGCTGGCGGAGATCACCCTGATGGCGGCGGAAACCGTGCGCCGTTTCGGTATCGAACCGAAGGTGGCGCTGCTGTCTCACTCCAGCTTCGGCTCGTCTGACTGCCCGGCGGCGCGCAAGATGCGTAAAACGCTGGAGCTGGTGAACGAGCTGGCGCCGGAGCTGGAGATCGACGGTGAAATGCACGGCGACGCCGCGCTGGTGGAAAGCATCCGTCACGATCTGATGCCGGACAGCCCGCTGAAAGGCTCGGCCAACCTGCTGATCATGCCGAACATGGAAGCGGCGCGCATCAGCTACAACCTGCTGCGCGTCTCCTGCTCGGAAGGGGTGACCGTCGGGCCGGTGCTGATGGGGGTCGCCAAGCCGGTGCACATCCTGACGCCGATCGCCTCGGTGCGCCGCATCGTCAACATGGTGGCGCTGGCGGTGGTGGAAGCCCAGACCGAACCGCTGTAAGCCCGGGTTGAATGACTGGCCCCCTGCGCCGTTGGCGCCGGGGGCTTTTTTATCTTCATCTGACATGGTACAAATAGTGGTCAAATATGTACATGTACAGGTAAAGAAAATGACCACGATAAGCTACACAGCGGCGAGAAACAATTTGGCTGAGGTGCTTCTGGAAGCGCAAAAACAACCGGTGGAAGTGACGCGCCGCGGGCACGATGAGGTTTACATCATCAGTAAGGCCGACTATGAGGTTTTGGTCAAAGCCAAGGTGAAAGCGCGCATTCAGGCTAAACACGCGGATACGATTAAGGCGCTGGCGAATAGATGATCTTTTTGACCGCAGAGGATATTGCGGAATTCAACGCTGAAATTGTGCCTCACGGCCGCCAGGAAGGCAGCAAAGTTGAGGCCGTAGCCAATCGTGTGCTTAGGGGAGAGTGTCAATATTGGTAGTTATTGTACGTTAAGCTCATATTTTGCCCGTTAAACTTCAGCTCATTGACTTCGCTTAATTCCTTCGCGTAGTGCCTAGCCGCCACATATTATCTGCATTGTTCGTCCATATGACGACGAACTTACTCACGCAAATCCCCTCTCTGTTTTGTCTGATATACAGCACAACAGCTTGCTGGGTTAATGAATTGCTCCTCCTCTTAAATTCTTCTAAATTACTGTTCATGCATACAGTATTTGTGTGCAATTTCAATAGGAGATGAGTTATGAGTGGTGGTGATGGTAAAGACAGCCGCGGTCCTGGCGGTGGAGTGAATGGTGGCCCGACAGGCCTGGGTGGTGGTGTGGATGCATCCGATCACTCCGGCTGGAGTTCGGAAAATAATCCATGGGGAGGTAAGGATAAGGACACTGGCGGGCATACTGGCGGTGGCAACAATGGTGGGGACAGGGATCCCGCCAACAGTGGCGGCAATGTTAACCTGAGTCTGTTTCCAGAAGCACAAGCGTCTGTCGCGGTGGGGGCACAATTCAATCTTTCGTTGATCGACGGTGCGTGGGGATTCAGCCTACTGAAATCCCAAACGGTGCAATCGTTTATCACGAAATCGATAGCCAAAGTGAAAACGCTCGGTATTCCCACGGTAGGCACGTTGTGGCGGACTAGTCTCTGGGGATTGGTCGTGGAAGGCATTACGCCAACCAAGATCGCTCCTGATGATATGTCGATGGTACGACATATCACGACGACGCTCCCCGCAGATTTGGTCACTCAGACACCGCCGGGCCAACTGCCCACTCAACCGGCAACCCTGGTCAGCGCCCGTATTGCTGACCTCGTTGACGAGGGGCAGCAAAAAGTAGCCGTTGTTCGTTCACCGTCGTTACCGATGAGCGTTCCGGTTGTGGAGGCAAAGCCCACCAAGCGACCGGACGTCTATACGGTAGGAATTGTACCGGGCATGCCTGATATTCATATTCGCGTCAATGCGCCGGCGCCGCCAACCACGGCGAAACCTGTGGACGGTGTTACCGAGATAAATAATGCTGAAGCCAAACCGTTGCCTGCGACGCAACCGGGTGGCAACACGCACGATGGTATCGTGGTGTTCCCTCCAGGCAGTAATCTGCCGCCGGCTTATGTTGCCGTGGTGGAGATCATTCCGCAAAATGAAGTCAATGCACGTGAAGCCGAACGCAAGGCACTTCTGACTTATCAGGATGCGCGCCAACGTCGTGAATCAGTTCAAACGGATGAGTATCGAAAGTCACACAGTTATCAATGGCTACTGCCTGAACTGACTATCAACCAGCGACAAATTGAGGAAAAGCAGTCTCACATTGCCCTCAATCAACGAATTGCTGAACGTCAAACCATCCAGGAAGCCAATGCGCGTGCTCGCCGTCAGGCGGGACGTGCCGAACAATTTCATCGTGACGTGGAAAGAACCAATGGCACCATTGCTGCATTAAACGAAGATCTTTCCCGGCTGCGTCAGGAAGAAAAGGATCTATCGGCTCAGGTTGCTGAATTCGATCGCATTGCCAAAGACAATATGAGCAAAATTCGTGCGCGGCAGCCGACTGATAAGGATATTGCTTCGTTGTCACCGCAAGCGCAAGCGGCGTTCTGGCGCAACCAGGCGAAGAAAGAATTCGTTCTTACGGTTGGCGATGGCGATTTGCCAAAATATCCGCCGGTCATGGGTAGCAAACCCAGTCCGCTGTTTCTGGAGCAGCCTGCCTACTTCTGGCGTGAAAGCGGGTTTGCTATCAGCAACTATAATTCGGTGGCGGCGACGGAGACACTGGAAACCGGTATCCGTGGCGCGTTTGCCCGGGCCTCGGCGGCATTGACGAAGACACCTGCGGAAAAACTGTATAATAACGGGCAAGTCACCACGGCTGAGTTTGCTCAACTCTCTTTTGTCTTTTCCGAGAGTTTGGACGTGCCGGCATTGAGTGTCATGTCATCCCTGGGGATCGGTCGGTTCGGATTGACGCGAGACGATGTGAGGAATGCGCTCGGCAACTATAATTCTGTGCGGTTACCTTATCGACTTGTTTCTCGTGATACGGGGGATGTCGGGGAAGAGAAAATCCACATCAATATCGTTCGCCCTGATGAGCGGAACGTAAAAGGTGCGGTGCCACTGCGGCCACTATCATGGGATACGGTGAAAAGGGAGTTGCGATTTACCACTGACGACGGTGCAATCTCTCTGACCTGGACACCGGCGGATGATAAGGGCGTATCCGGTTATATTATTACCGTCACGCCGGTTGGTGCGCCTGCAGGCAAACTTTCGACAGGAGGCCGTGTCGATGTGTCAGGGAAAGGAACGCTGGTTGCATTGCCTAATGGCGACGTTCAGCAGATCCATGACTATATTTTGGTTCCACCGGTTGAAAGTGGTCTTGAGCCGATTTATGTCATGTTCAACAAACCACGGAAAAAACCGGCTCGAGAAGACAAGCCAGAGCTTATTAAACCTCGAGAAGGAACTCAGGAGCGCGGGCACAAATATCATCCTGCCCCAAAAACTGATGAAATTAAGGGGTTGGGGGAGCTTAAAGTAGGTAGACCAAAAACTCCCAAGCAGTCAGGAGGGGGCCGCCGGGCTCGGTGGTATGGCGACAAGGGGCGTAAAATTTATGAGTGGGACTCACAGCATGGTGAGTTGGAAGGATATCGTGCCAGCGACGGCGAACATCTGGGGGCTTTTGATCCCAAAACGGGTAAGCAGTTGAAAAGTCCAGATCCAAAACGAAATATCAAAAAGTATTTATAGGGGAGATAGTGTCATGGGATTAAAATTACGTCTTACATGGTTTGACAAAAATAATGATGATTTTAAGGGAGAAGAGTATTCAAAAGATTTTGGGGACGATGACTCTCTCATCGATGCTTTAGGCCTCCCCTTGGACGATACAATGAATAATGGTGAGTTTGATGTAAAGGAGAGCTGGGTAGCTTTGATTCAACCCTATTTCACAAGTAAGATATCGACCGAGAAATTTGACTACTTCCTTTCATTCAATTATAGAGATAAATGGTAATAGAAAAATATCATTAGCATCTACTCCGCTCGACAATTTAAGTATTGTCGAGCGTTTTGTTATGCGGTTTAGACATCCAAACTGATTCGATGTTTAATTTATTGCCTGTACTATACTGTCGAGGCCACCCAAGGCCGCCTCAACGTTGAACAAGCCGCGGAGCAACTGTGCCGGCTAACCGAATAACTCCCTTTCTCATGCCTTGCAGCGCGCGGCGATGGCGCGAATATCCTGCGGGGTGGTGCGGCAACAGCCGCCAATCAATTGTGCGCCGAGCGCGCGCCACGCCGTCGCCTGATCGGCCAGGCTGCCGTGCTCGCCGCCGCAGGCGTGCCAGGTTTTGCTCACCGCATCGTAGTGCTCGCCGGAGTTCGGGTAGACCAGCAGAGGTTTGTCGGCCAGCGCGCTCAGCTGACGCAGCGCCGGGGCGACCTTGTCCAGCGCGATGCAGTTGATGCCGATGGCCAGCACCTGCGGGTTACCGCGCAGCGCGGACAGGACCTCCGTCAGCGACGTGCCGTCGCTGAGGTGTTGGCTGTCGCGCAGGGTGAAGGCGAACCAGGCGCCGAGCGTCGGGAACTCCTGCAGCAGCGTCAGCAGCGCCTGCAGTTCAGCAAACGACGGCAGCGTTTCGCAGGCCAGCAGATCGACGCCGGCGGCGGCCAGCGCGGCGATGCGCGGGCGGTGGAAGGCAATGAAGTCATCCTGCGCCAGCCGGTAGTCGCCGCGGTATTCCGAGCCGTCGGCCAGATAGGCGCCGTACGGGCCCACCGAACCGGCGATCAACAGCGGCGCCGCCTGCGGGTGCGCGGCCAGATAATCGCGGCGCGCGCGCTGCGCCAGCTGCACGCTTTTGGCGATCAACGCCAGCGACTGAGCCTGATCCAGGCCGCGGCGCGAGAAGCCCTGCGGCGTGGCCTGATAGCTGGCGGTGATAGCGCACTGGGCGCCGGCGTTGAAATAATCGAGGTGTACCTGATAGATAAGCTCGGGATTTTCAATCAGCACCTTGGCCGACCACAGCGGATCGGTCAGATCGCAGCCGCGCGCTTCCAGCTCGGTGGCCAGCGCGCCGTCCAGGATCAGCGTCGGCCGTTCGGCCAGCAAACGAGCGACGGGGTTGTTAACCGACATGTTGTTCTCCCAAAGCGTTTTTTTGCCCGGCGCGCCGGGTCAGGAAATAGGTGAGATAGCACAGGGCGACGAACGGCAGGCCGCAGTAGAGCGCGATGCGCTGCTCCGGATCGAACGCCAGCCCGATGCAGGCCAGCAGGCACAGCGCAAAGCCGAGGATCGGCGTCAATGGATAGCCGGGCGCGCGGTATTTCAGGCCGCTTATCGGCTGGCCGCTGCGCAGATAGGCGCGGCGGAAAGCATAGTGGGCGGCGCAGATGCTCAGCCACACCGCCACCACCGCAAAGCCGGAGATCGCCGACAGGGCGACGAACACCGTATCCGGCGCGATCACGCTGGTCAGCAGCGCCAGCACGCCGCCGAGCATGCTGAAGGTCAGGGCGTTGATCGGAATGCCGCGCGCATTGACGCGCGCAAAGTAGGCCGGCAGGGTGCGCTGGTGGGCCAGCGACCACAGCATGCGCCCCGAGGCGTACAGGCCGGAGTTGGCCGCCGACAGGATGGCGGTCAGGATCACGAAGTTGAAGATATCGGCGGCGTAAGGCACGCCGATGCGTTCAAACACCAGCACGAACGGGCTTTTGACGATCCCCGCCTGATCCATGGGGATCAGCGCCGCCAGCACGAAGACCGTGCCGATAAAGAACAGCATCAGGCGGATCACCGTGGTGCGGATTGCCAGCGGCACGACTTTTTCCGGGTTCTCGGTTTCACCGGCGGCGATGCCGATCAGCTCCGTGCCGGAGAAGGCGAAGTTCACCGCTACCATGGTCATCAGGATCGGCAGCGTGCCGTGCGGCAGCCAGCCGGAAGCGGTCAGATTATGTAGGAACGGCGCCGGCGTGCCGTCTTTCATCGGCAGCAGGCCGAACATGGCGGCGCCGCCCAGAATGATAAACGCCAGAATGGTCACCACTTTGATCAGCGAAAACCAGAATTCGCTTTCGGCGAAAAAACGGGTGGTCACCACGTTAAGCAGGAAAATGGCCGCGCAGAAAATCAGGCACCACAGCCACACCGGCGACTGCGGGAACCAGTACTGCATGCAGAATCCGGCGGCGGTCAGGCTGGAGCCCAGTGCCACCGTCCAGGTGAGCCAATACAGCCAGGCGACGGCATAGCCGGTGGCCGGCCCCAGATAGCGCGAAGCATAGACGTGAAAGGCGCCGGTTTCCGGCATCGCCACCGACAGCTCGCCCAGGCACAGCATCACCAGATACACCACCAGCGCACCGATCAGGTAGGCCAGCAGCGTGCCGAGCGCCCCGGTGGTGGAGATGATGTAGCCGGTATTGAAAAACAGCCCGGTGCCGATCACGCCGCCCAGCGACAGCATCACCAGATGCCGGGCCTTCATGCTGCGTTTGAACTGCCCTGCGGCGGGCGCCGATGAGTGCATAATAATCTATCCGTATAGACGTCTAAATATCTGAATGGCTATTGGTTATACCCGCAATGCCGTTTCAACGCAATGCGTCACCGGCGATCGCCGCGTAAAAAAATCGTCAGGCCAGATCTATATGCAAATGATAATTATTATCTATAATGTCGCCATTTTCGCTAATGGGGCAACATGATGAGATATCTGATTTTATTGGCGGCGTTGGCGCTCGGCGCCTGCAGCCAAACGCCGGTGAAGACGCCGGCCAGCGACGTCGCGAGCCTGGGGAATATCACCGATCTGCACAGCGGCGCGACCCTGACGCCCGAGCAGCTGTTGACGCGGTTGGCGCAGCAGCCGCGGGTGATCGTCGGGGAAAAGCATGACAATCCTTACCACCATCAGATTGAGCAATGGCTGGTGCAGCAGCTGCCGCAACGGCGGCCGCAGGGCAGCGTGCTGATGGAGATGATCAACCCGAACCAGCAGGCGCAGGTCGACAAAGTCAAGCAGTGGCTGCAGAGCGATCCCACGGTGCGTGACGGCCGCGTGGCGGAGCTGATCGCCTGGCAGCCGGGCTGGGAATGGGCGCTGTATGGCGGGGTGACGATGGCGGCGATGCGCGCGCCTTACCCGCTGTGGTCGGCCAACCTGGATCGCAGCGAGATCGCGGCGTTCTATCAGCAGCCGCAGTTCCCGGCGGGGCAGCTCTCGTCGCAGCCGGCGGTGCGCAAGGCGCTGGAAGAGACTATCCGCATTTCGCACGGCGGCCAGATTGAGGCCGCGCAGCTGCATGCGATGCTGGCGATCCAGCAGCAGCGCGATAGGCGCATGGCGGAGCGCCTGCTGGCGGCGCCGACGCCCGCGCTGTTGATCGCCGGCGGTTATCACGCCGCCAAATCGGTGGGCGTGCCGCTGCACGTGCGGGATCTGCAACCGGCGGCGGCGCCGACGGTGCTGATGCTGGCGGAGCCGGGCGTACAGGTTGACGCGCACACGGCGGACTACCTGTGGATCACACCATCAGTGAAATGAATACGTTAAGACAGTGAAAAGGGGTGTTAATTATAGTTGCAAATGATTATCATTAGTAAATGTGATCTGCAATCATTCGCAATTAAGTAAGCTAATGCCCCTATGTTAAGTCAGTCTTATCCCCCTCCGGCCTTTGCGCTGCCGCAGCCGCGCTGGGCGCGCGGCTTGCTGCTCGCCCTGGCGGCGCACGCGGCGTTGGTGCTGCTGTTTTATTGGCCGCAGACGGCGCTCGAGCCGGTCGAGCTGCCGCCGCCGGCGGTGATGATGAGCTGGGCGGCGCAGATTGAAGCGCCGGAAAGCAAACCCTTGCCGCTGGGCGTGCAGCAGGCGGAATCCGCTGCGGCGCAGCCGGCGGAGCAGCAGCAACAGCCGGATCTGCCCAAGCTGGCGCGCGCCGATAAAGCGAAGATCGTGACGGCGGACAAGAAGCGCGCCGAGCACCGTCCCCCGCAAAAAGCGCAGCCGAAGCCGCAGGAACAGGCGAAAGAGACACGCAACGCCGCCGCGTCCAGCGCCGCCGCGCCGCAGGCGCAGATGCTCTCTCACCAAACCGCCGCCCCGATCAACAGCGACGCCAACAGCAACGCGCAGGCCAAGCTGTCGTGGGAGAGCCTGGTGAAAGGCAAACTGAACCGCATCAAAGAGTATCCCCTGGATGCCCGCAACCGCCGGCGCAGCGGCATGCCGCAGGTCAGTTTTAGCGTCGATGCGCAGGGGCGGGTGTCGAACGTGACCCTGCAGATCCGTTCCGGCACCGCGTCGCTGGATCGGGAAGCGGTGGCGGTGGTGTCGCGCGCGCAGCCGTTGCCGCCGCCGCCGCCGGAGATGCTGCAGCAGGGGGCCGTCAGGGTAAGGATGCCGATCGATTTCAATCTGGCGGAGCTGAATGCCCGCCGTTAATGCCCGCAGACGCGGCAGCGCCGCCGTCCGGCTCTTCAAACTTCGTGAGGGATTATGAATCCGCTGTTATTTACCCCGCGCCGTCGCATCGCGGCCGCGCTCTGGCTTTCTTTAGGCATCGCCGGCGCCGCGCTGGCGCAACCGCAGCCGCCGTTGGCGGAACGGGCGCCGAAAGCGCTGACGGCCCACGGCGAGACGCGTACCGACGATTACTACTGGCTGCGCGACGACAGCCGAAAAGATCAGAAGGTGCTGGACTACCTGAAGGCGGAAAACCGCTACACCGAGCAGATGATGGCGCCGTACCAGAAGCTGCGCGCCACGCTGTATCAGGAGATGCTGGGCCGCATGAACCCTGACGAACGTTCGGTGCCGTATCAGCTCAACGGCTATCGCTATCAGGAAAGCTACGCCGCCGGTAAAGATTTCGCGCGGTATCAGCGCCAGGCGCTCACCGCCGACGCGCCGTGGCAAACCTTACTGGACGCCAATCAGCGCGCGGCCGGCCATGCCTATTATCGCCTGGGGGCGCTGGACGTGAGCCTGGACAACCGCCGCCTGGCGGTGGCCGAAGATCTGCAGGGCCGCCGCCAATACCGCATCTCCCTGCGCGAGATAGACAGCGAACGCTGGTCGCCGGAAACGCTGGAAAACACCTCCGGCAACATGGTGTGGGCCAACGACAGCCAAACCCTGTTCTACGTGCGCAACCACCCGCAAACGCTGCTGCCGTACCAGGTCTACCGCCATCAGTACGGTACGCCGCCGGCGGAAGATAAACTGGTGTATCAGGAAAACGATCCGGCTTTCTACCTCAGCCTCGGCCGTTCTTCTTCGCGCGATTACCTGATTCTGACCATCAGCGGCAACACCACGTCCGAAGTGCGCCTGATCGACGCCAACCAGCCGCAGCGCGAGCCTCAGCTGTTCGCCGCCCGGCAAAACGGCCGCGAGTATTATCTCGATCACTACCGCGGCGAGTTCTATCTGCGTTCCAACCATCAGGATCCGAACTTCGGCCTGTACCGCACGGCGGCGGCGGGCAACCCCTGGCAGACGCTGATTGCGCCGCAGGCACAGCATGAGGTGGAAAGCTTCAGCCTGTTCCGCGACTGGCTGGTGGTGCAGGAACGCGCCAACGGGCTGGTGCAGCTGCGGCAAATCAGCTGGGACGACAAAACCGAGCGCGCCATCCCGTTCGACGACGCCAGCTACATGGCCTGGCTGGGCTATAACCCGGAGCCGGACAGCGATCGTTTGCGTTACGGCTATTCGGCGATGACCACGCCGACCCGCACCTATGAGTGGGATCTGAACAAGGGCGAGCGCACTCTGCTCAAGCAGCAGGAAGTGAAAGGCGTCGATCCGAGCCTGTATCACAGCGAGCGCATCTGGGTCACGGCGCGCGACGGCGTGAAGGTGCCGGTCTCGCTGGTGTATCGCAAGTCGCTGTTCAAAAACGGGCATAACCCGCTGTTGGTGTACGGCTATGGCGCTTACGGCATGAGCATGGATCCGGCGTTCAGCGCCAACCGCATCAGCCTGCTGGATCGCGGCTTCGTCTATGCGCTGATCCACGTGCGCGGCGGCGGCGAACTGGGGCAGAGCTGGTACAAACAGGGCAAGCTGACGCACAAACCGAACAGCTTCAACGATTTCATCGACGCCACCCAGGCGCTGATCAACGGCGGCTACGGCCAGCCGGGGCGCATCTACGCCATGGGCGGCAGCGCCGGCGGTTTGCTGATGGGGGCGGTGATCAATCAGGCGCCGCAGCTGTACAACGCGGTGGTGGCGCAGGTGCCGTTCGTCGACGTGGTGACCACCATGCTGGACGACAGCATTCCGCTCACTACCGGCGAATACGAGGAGTGGGGCAACCCGCACCAGCCGGCCGCCTATGCGCTGATGAAGTCCTACAGCCCGTATGACAACGTGCGCAAACAGCGTTACCCGAACCTGCTGGTCACCAGCGGTTTATACGATTCGCAGGTGCAGTATTGGGAACCGGCCAAATGGGTGGCGAAGCTGCGGCGTTTCAAACAGGGCGATTCGCTGCTGCTGCTTTCCACCGACATGACCGCCGGCCACGGTGGCAAATCGGGCCGCCTGGCGCGGCTGGAAAACGGCGCGCTGGAGTACGCCTTTATTTTGGCGGCGGATCGGCAGGCGCAGAAATAACCTTCAGCGCCGCGGCACGCTGCGGCGCAATAAAACAATAACAATCTTTTACCGCGCTTTCGGCGGGCTTTTTGCTGGGCATTGTCGGCCATCAAACCTTATTGGCTATTTCTGGGGATATATGAAAATTAAAATGATAGCGAGCCTGATCGGCGCGGGACTGGTGCTGCACGGGCAGGCTGTGGCCGCGCAGGAACAGGCGGAAAACAATAAAGGCAGCGTGGCGTTCAGCCCGCTCAACGTCTCGGCCGCCGACGGCGGCAAAAGCAGCGAAAAAGAGGCGTTGGCGAGGCCGGGCGCGTTCAGCTCGCGCGACGAGAACCAAAATCTGGAGTCGGTGGACAGCATTCTGCGCAGCATGCCGGGCACCTATACCCAGATCGACCCCGGCCAGGGATCGGTCAGCGTCAATATTCGCGGCCTGAGCGGCTTCGGCCGGGTCAACACCATGGTCGACGGCATCACGCAAAACTACTACGGCAACTCCCCGAGCGATGCAGCGCACGGCGGCATGCCCACCAGCCAGTTCGGGGCGCTGATCGATCCTAACTTTATCGTCGGCGTCGATGTGGTGCGCGGCAACGCCACCGGTTCCGACGGGGTGAATGCCTTGGCGGGCAGCGCCAATTTCCGCACCATCGGCGTGGATGACGTGGTGTTTTCCGATAACCCGTTCGGCGTACGCACCAAGTTCTCGGTGGGCAATAACGGCATCGGCCGCAGCGGCATGATCGCCGTGGGCGCCAAAACTGCCGCCTTTGCCGACGGCGGCAGCCTGGGGGCGATGGCGGCGATCAGCGGCAGCTCCATCACCTCTAACTACAAAAACGGCGCCGGTTTCGACAGCGAGATGTTCAACGTCGATAAAACCTACCGCCAGAACCCGAAATCCCAGCTGTTCAAAGTGGACATCAAGCCGGATGCCTTCAACAGCATCGAACTGTCGGCGCGCAGCTACCAGAATAAAATCACCCGCCGCCACATCGACAGCGACGATTTTTACCTCAAATACCACTACGCGCCGTTCTCGGAACTGATCGATTTCAAATTGACCGCCAGCACCAGTCGCGGTGAGCAGAAGTTCATGTCCAACAACATGGCGGGGTTCAGCGACAGCACGGCGAAAAACATTTCCGATGCGCTGGATATCAACAACACCAGCCGTTTCAGCCTGCGGGATATTGATTTCGCCTTCAGCTACGGCGGCAAGCTGGTGCGCAACGAGTATAAGAAAAAGGCATCCGGGCTGGTGACGGATCAGGATCAGGCGGAAAGCATGCCGGTGGGCATTGCCGGCAAACAAGATATCTCCAGCCTGTACAGTGGGTTGCAGGCCAACTACGGCATTTGGCAGGGAAATTTCGACCTGAACTACACCGCCTATCGCCTCTCCGGCTACAAGCCGGCCTGTGATGAGCGCGTAGAGTGCTTCCCTCAGGGCGCCGGCACTATCAACCGCAACGAACACGGCTTCAACCCGTCGGTCATGCTGTCGGCGCAGGTGACGCCGTGGCTGCAGCCGTTCGTCAGCTACAGCAAGTCGATGCGCGGGCCGAATATCCAGGAAGTGTTCTTCGCCAACAGCGGCGGCCAGTCGATGAACCCGTTCCTGAAGGGTGAAAAAGCGGAGACCTGGCAGGGCGGGTTCAACGCCAATGCCCACGATCTGTTGTTCAAGCAGGACAGCTTCCAACTGAAAGCGGTCTATTTCGAAACCAAGATCAAAAACTACATATCCAGCCAAACCTACCTGGTGTGTAAAAACCGTCAGAAGTGCAACCGTTCGCAGGCGACGCAGGAAGAGTGGGATAACGCGGACATCAACGTCAGCATGACCATGTACAGCAATGCTCCCGATCCGGTCAAAACGCGCGGGGTGGAGCTTGAAGCGCTGTACGACGCCGGTTTCGCCTTCACCAAACTGTCGTTAAGCAAGGAGCATACCTCCCAGCCGACCAACCAGGCCAGCAACGTATTCGGCGCGGGCGATATCAGCGAGCTGCCGGAATTCTACTTCACGCTGGACAGCGGGGTGCGCCTGCTGGACGAAAAACTGACGCTGGGCGGGGTGGTGAAATACACCGGCAAGTCGGTGCGCCTGTCGCCGGACTCTGATTACGATGAGAATGAGCAGTTGCTGAAGGAGCCGGCGCCGCATATTCCGACCATTATCGATCTGTACGGCACCTATCAGGTGAATCGCAATCTGCTGCTGAAGCTCAGCGTGCAAAACCTGATGGACAGAGACTATTCGGACGCGCTGAACAAAATGAACTCGCTGCCGTCGCAGTCGCAGTATGAGACGCCGACCAACACCGCCCGTGGGCGGACTTATATCTTCGGCGGGGAGGTGCGCTTCTAAACCGCAGCAGAGCAGGGCGCAGTCACTGCGCCCGTTTCGCCTGCAGCAGCCATTTGTCCAGCTCGTTGGCGAACTGCTGGCGGTCGCGCTGGTTCAGGGCGTTCGGGCCGCCGGTCTGAATGCCGCTGGCGCGCAGGGTATCCATAAAATCGCGCATGTTGAGGCGCTCGCGAATGGTGTCCGGCGTATAGCGTTCGCCGCGCGGGTTCAGCGCCACCGCGCCTTTCTCAATCACCTCCGCCGCCAGCGGAATGTCGGCGGTGATCACCAGATCGCCCGCTTCGCAGCGGCGCACGATCTCGTTATCGGCCACGTCGAAGCCGGCCGCCACCTGCAGCGAACGGATGTACTTCGACGGCGGCGTGCGCAGCGGTTGGTTCGCCACCAGCGTCACGGTGATGGCGGTGCGATCGGCGGCGCGGAACAGCACTTCCTTGATCACGTTCGGACAGGCGTCCGCATCGACCCAAATCTGCATCATTTCGTCTCCCGCAGCCAGTCGCGCACCGGCAGGAAATCGCGCGCCAGCGCCGCTTCCGGGCTGTCGGCGTCCGGCTGGTAGTTATATTCCCAACGCACCAACGGCGGCATCGACATCAGGATGGACTCGGTGCGCCCGCCGGTTTGTAGCCCGAACAGCGTGCCGCGATCCCACACCAGGTTGAACTCCACATAGCGGCCGCGGCGATACAGCTGGAACTGGCGCTCGCGCTCGCCCCAGGTCAAGGCCTTGCGTTTTTCGACAATCGGCAGGTAGGCGTCGAGGAAGCCCTGGCCCACCGCGCGGGTGAAGGCGAAACAATGGTCGAAATCCGGGGTGTTAAGATCGTCGTAGAACAGGCCGCCGATGCCGCGCGCTTCGTTGCGATGCTTGATGAAAAAGTAATCGTCGCACCACTGTTTATATTTGGGGTAGACCTCGTCGCCGAACGGCGCGCACAGCTCGGCCGCGGTGCGGTGCCAGTGCACGGCATCCTCTGCGAAACCGTAGAACGGCGTCAGGTCAAAACCGCCGCCGAACCACCACACCGGCGCTTCGCCCGGCTTTTCAGCGATGAAAAAGCGTACGTTGGCGTGGCTGGTGGGCACGTAGGGGCTGAGCGGATGGATAACCAGGGAGACGCCCATCGCCTGGAAGCTGCGCCCGGCCAGTTCCGGACGGTGCGCGGTCGCCGAGGCCGGCAGGGTGGCGCCGGAGACGTGCGAGAAGTTGACCCCCGCCTGTTCGAACACCGCGCCGTTGGTCAGCACGCGGCTGCGGCCACCGCCGCCTTCTTCACGCGTCCATTGGTCTTCGGTGAACACGGCGCCGCCATCGGCCTGGGCGAGCTGCGCGCAGATATGATCCTGCAGCGCCAGCAGGAAGGATTTTACTTCAGCGATGTTAGGTAAACTCATGCGGGGTCTTTATAGCGTCTGGCTGAACAAGGCGCTGAGTATACTCTTATTCGCCGCCCGCGGCATCAGCGGGGTTTGCGTTGGTGTGCGTCGAAGTAGTCGAAGAAGTTGACGATGCCGTCCGCGATGGCGCGGGCGATTTTCTCGCGAAACGCGGTGGTGCCCAGCAGTCGTTCTTCGTTCGGGTTGGTGATGAACGAGGTTTCTACCAGCACCGAGGGGATGGACGGGGATTTCAGCACCGCGAACGCCGCCTGTTCGGTGCTGTCGCTGTGCAGATGGTGTACCGGACGAATTTGGCCGAGCACGTGGCGGCCGAGCGTCAGGCTGTTGTTGATGGTGTCGGTTTGCACCAGATCGAACAGCACCTGCTGCAGGTAGTTGTCCTGATCCTTGTATTTGCCGCCCGCTACGTCGTCGGCGGCGTTTTCACGGTTGGACAGGTAGCGCGCCATGGCGCTGCTGGCGCCGCGGTTGGAGAGGGCGAATACCGAAGCGCCGGAGGCCGACGGGCTGGTAAAACCGTCGGCGTGAATGGAAATGAACAGATCGGCCTGGTGCTGGTGGGCGATCTCCACCCGCTGGAACAGCGGAATGAATTCGTCTTCTTCGCGCGTCAGGCGCGCCTCGATGTGATCGTGCTCATGCAGGAAACGGCGCACGTGGTTGGCGATTTCCAGCACAATGTGTTTTTCCTGCGAACCTTCGTGGCCGACCGCGCCGGAGTCGATTCCGCCGTGGCCGGGATCGATCATCACCCGCTTTTTGCCGCCGGCCGGTTTCGCCGCCGGTTTGCTGTGCTGATTGCGCAGCATGCCTTCCGCCTTGGCGCTTGGGTTTTTCACGCCGAACAGCGCTACCGCCAGGCCGGAAAGCAACAGTTGGCGTCGCGTCGGGGAAACGGCAAGCGGCTTAAAATTGAGGAATTGTTTACCCTGCTTTTTCATTACGCAACGCTCCATCGACGATTCTATTTCGCGACGTTATATCGTATTGATAATCATTAATCGACCCGATAACTATTTCCATTTATTACGCCTGTTACCGGCGATTTCGGGGCAAATAGCGCGGTAAATCGCAGTTTGATATTGCGTAAGTGAATAATCACGCGATAATCAGATAAACACCTTAATTAACAGCGGCCAACATCGATGGAAATTCGCGTATTTCGACAAGACGACTTTGAAGAAGTCATTACCCTGTGGGAGCGCTGCGATCTGCTGCGGCCCTGGAACGATCCGGAAATGGACATCGAGCGCAAGCTGAACCACGATCCTGAGCTGTTCCTGGTGGCGGAAGTCGGCGGCGAAGTGGTCGGTTCGGTGATGGGCGGCTATGACGGCCACCGCGGCTCGGCGTATTACCTCGGGGTGCATCCCGACTATCGTGGGCGCGGCATCGCCAATGCGTTGATCAATCGTCTGGAGAAGAAGCTGATCGCTCGCGGCTGCCCGAAGATCCAGATTATGGTGCGCGAAGACAACGACACGGTGGTCGAGATGTACGAGAAGCTCGGCTACGAGATCCAGGGCATCACCAGCCTGGGCAAGCGGCTGATCGAAGATCAGGAATATTGATCGAGCGGCGGGCGGCGGGGTTGCCCCGCCCGCCGCAACGCATTACGGCAGCTTTTTGACGGTTTTCACGTCCACTTCGACGCTGCTCCAGTCTTTATCCACTTTGCCTTCCAACTGCACCTTGTCTTTCGGCGTGACGGTTTGGCCGTTCCAGCGCTTGCGATCGATCTCGACCGTCAGCGTGCCGGTGGCGTCGCGGAAGGTGTAGGTATCGTCGCCGATGCGCTGCTCGATGTTGCCTTGCAGCATCACCCAGGTGTCGTCGCTCAGCGATTTCACCTTGTCCACGGTGGTCAGCGCCGCGCTGGGGCCGGAGAAACCACCTTGTGCGGTGGTTTGCGTTTGAGCCTGCGGCGCGGCCGGATCGAGGAACCCGCCTTGTTGCGCCAGTACCGGTGCGCTGCACAGCGCGATCAGAGCGGCCAGAGTCAGTTTTTTCATGTTGCGCTTCCTTATCGTTATCGAAAATCACATCCCGCTGATATCGGGGGCTTGCTAAGTGATAAGGATTAAAACACACCGATCTTAAGAGCTTCTTAAGCCGACGCATTGAAATTCCCATCGCCGGCGCCCATCTGTAGCCATAGTCTTTATTCTGTTGGCAAGGAACGAGCGTTGAAGCCATTCTCACCCCGGTTTTCCCCGGACGATTACGATCAGCACGGCGCGCTGCGGCTGCCGCTGGGATTTTGGGCCGTGCTGATTTTGCAGGCGCGCACCTGGCTGTTGTTCGTGATGGCCGGCGCTTCGCGCGAGCAGGGCGAAAGCTTGTTGGCGTTGTTTTATCCGGATACCCAACGCTTTTGGTACGGCATGCTGCTCGGTCTGCCGGCGGCGCTGGCGTTTTTGCTGAGCGGCCGTCGCCACCAATGGCCGCGGCTGTGGCGCGGTTGGCGCTGGGGGCTGGCTGTCTCGCTGCTGGCGTCGTTCGGCGGCTCGCTGTTCAGCCTGTGGCGCCAGGACGGCGATGCGCCGGGGCTGGAGCTGACGTTGGCGCTGCTCGACGCGCTGGCGCTGAGCTATCTGCTGCTGAACGCGCGTCTGAAAGCCTGTTTCGCGCCGGCGGAGCGCGCCGACTAATTGCCGAGAAGTGCGGCACTTTTCGCATTTTCCGCACTCCAAGCTGGCAACCGTTGGCGTAGTGCGGGCCGTTGTGAGAGGCTGGCACGCAGCAAAACGCCGAATGCGGCAGGAGCGGGTGACCCGCCCCGTGCCATTGATGTCTAAGGAGCTAGAGATGAATATTCGCCCCCTGTTGTTAGGGCTTCCGCTGTTACTGACCGGCTGTTCGAGCATGTCCAATTTCTCCTGGTCCAGCCTGTCGCCGTTCAACTGGTTCGGCAGCAGCCTGGAAGTCGGCGCCAAGGGCGTCGGCAAGCTCAACGCCGGCACGCCGATGTCGGAAAGCGCCATCAACGACGGGCTGGACGGCAACTACCGCCTGCGCGGCGGCATGGCGACCAACAACGGCCAGATCGTCTCTTATTATCAGGCGCTGTCCGGCGACGAAGTGAAGCTGGTGATCACCGGCGAACCGAAAGGGCGCCTGCAGCGGGTGGACGTGCTGGATCCGAAAGTGGCGACGGAGTGGGGCAACAAGCTCGGCACGCCGTTCGGCGACATGTACAGCAAGGCGTTTGGCTCCTGTAAGCCGGGCAGCGGCGAAGACGCCGGTAAAGTGGAGTGCGTGGCGGAGCAGAGCAAATACGTCACCTACATCTTCAGCGGCAAGTGGGCCGGAGCGCAGGATATCATCCCGCCGGACGACACCCTGAAAAGCTGGACGGTCAGCAAAATCATTTGGCACGCCAAGCCGCAGCAGTAACGCGTTCAACGGGCGCCGGTTCCCGGCGCCTGCTTGTCCAAATCATTACCCCTATTTTCTTTGCGCTGCTGCAAGGCAATCGCTTGTGCTTGCGGTATGATAGCGCGCGTTTGTAACAGGGACCCCGCGCGTCAACCGCCATACCTTACCTGTTGCCGGATTCTGGTATTGAGGATAACAACATGACACAGGTTCAGAGCGGCATTCTGCTGGAGCACTGCCGTTTCGCCATTTTTATGGAAGCCAGCGTACAGGGCGAATTCGCCGATTTGCGCCAGGGCTGCAAACAGTTTTGTCAGACGCTGAGCGAGCTGCAGCAGCAGTTCCCCGATGCGCGCCTCGGCGCGGTGATCGCTTTCGGCTACGACGTCTGGCACGATCTCTCCAGCGGCCAGGGCGCGAAAGAGCTGAAGCCGTTCACGCCGCTTGGCAAAGGGCTGGCGCCGGCCACCCAGCGCGATATGCTGATCCACATCCAGTCGCTGCGCCACGACGTCAACTTCACGCTGGCGCAGGCCGCGCTGGCGGCGTTCGGCAACGTCATCAAGATTGAGGAAGAAACCCACGGTTTCCGTTGGGTGGAAGAGCGCGATCTGAGCGGCTTCATCGACGGCACCGAAAACCCGCAGGGCGACCAACGCCCGGCAGTGGCGACGATCGCCGAAGGTGAAGAGGACGCTGGCGGCAGCTACGTGCTGGTGCAACGCTACGAGCACAACCTGCGCCAGTGGCAGCGCTTTACCACCGAGCAACAGGAGCAGATCATCGGCCGCACCAAGCACGACAGCGAAGAGCTGCCGGCGGATCGGCGCCCGGATACCTCCCACGTCAGCCGCGTCGATCTGAAAGAGAACGGCAAAGGCCTGAAAATTCTGCGCCAGAGCCTGCCTTACGGCACCGCCAGCGGCAAGCACGGCCTGTTCTTCATCGCCTATTGCGCGCGCCTGCACAATATCGAGCAGCAACTGTTGAGCATGTTCGGCGATCTGGACGGCAAACGCGACGCGATGCTGCGTTTCAGCCGTGCGGTCACCGGCAGCTACTACTTTGCGCCATCGCTGACGCGCTTGCTGTCACTTTGACGCCGTTGCCGAAGCCGGCGCGTCCGGCTTCGGTCTGTTTTCCCGCCCCAAAACGCCTCGCATTGCCTGCCTTATAGCGTTTGATGCTTGTAAATCACTAAACGGTATATAAAAGCGTTACAGCTCCGCACCGAGTTATAAATACACTGGTCGTCAATAAGGCGAAAGCCTGAAGGAATGACTCAGTGATAAGGTGCAGAATGAAACAAAACCGGGTTAAAAATCTCGTGCTGAAAGGTTGGCTGGCGGCTGCGCTGTTGGCGAGCGGCGCCGCGTCGGCGGCGGAATTGCTGAACAGCTCTTATGACGTTTCCCGTGAACTGTTCGTCGCGCTGAATCCCGGCTTTGAACAGCAATGGAATCAGCAGCATCCGAATGACAAGCTGACCATCAAACAATCGCACGCCGGCTCGTCGAAGCAGGCGTTGGCGATCCTGCAGGGCCTGCGCGCCGACGTGGTGACCTACAACCAGGTCACCGACGTGCAGATCCTGCACGATCGCGGGCAGCTGATCCCGGCGGACTGGCAGTCGCGTCTGCCGAACAACAGCTCGCCGTTCTATTCCACCATGGCGTTTCTGGTGCGCAAGGACAACCCGAAGGGCATCCACACCTGGAACGATCTGGTGCGTGACGATGTGAAACTGGTGTTCCCGAACCCGAAAACCTCCGGCAACGGCCGTTACACCTATCTGGCCGCCTGGGGCGCCGCCAGCCAGGCCGACGGCAACGATGCGGCCAAGACCCGCGCCTTCATGACCCGTTTCCTGAAAAACGTGTTGGTGTTCGATACCGGCGGCCGCGGCGCGACCACCACCTTCGTCGAGCGCGGTTTGGGCGACGTGCTGATCAGCTTCGAGTCCGAAGTGAACAACATCCGCAAGCAATACGGTGAAGACAAGTACGAAGTGATCGTGCCGCCGGTCGATATTCTGGCGGAGTTCCCGGTGGCCTGGGTCGACAAAAACGTCGCGCGCAACGGCACCGAACAGGCGGCCAAAGCCTATCTGAACTATCTCTACAGCCCGGCGGCGCAGCAGGTGATCACCAGTTTCTACTACCGCGTGTATGACCAGAAAGCGATGGCGGCGGCCAAGGGGCAATTCCCGGACACCCAACTGTTCCGCGTGGAAGAGCAATTCGGCGGCTGGCCGCAGGTGATGAAAACCCACTTCGCCACCGGCGGCGAGCTGGATCAGCTGTTAGCGGCAGGGCGCAAGTAAATGTTGGCGTTGTCGTCCAGTAAGCGGGTGCTGCCCGGATTTGGCCTCAGCCTCGGCAGCAGCCTGTTTTATACCTGTTTGATCCTGCTGCTGCCGCTCAGTGCGCTGGTGATGCAGCTGGCGCAGATGAGCCTGGCGCAATATTGGGAAGTGATTTCCAACCCGCAGGTGGTGGCGGCGTATAAAGTGACGCTGCTGGCGGCCGCTGTCGCCAGCCTGTTCAATGCGGTGTTCGGCATGCTGATGGCCTGGATCCTGACGCGCTACCGCTTTCCCGGCCGTTCGCTGCTGGATGGCCTGATCGACCTGCCGTTCGCGCTGCCGACGGCGGTAGCCGGCCTGACGCTGGCCGGTCTGTTTTCCACCACGGGCTGGTACGGGCAGTGGCTGGCGCACTTCGACATCAAAGTCACCTTCACCTGGCTTGGGATCGCGGTGGCGATGGCGTTCACCAGTCTGCCGTTTGTGGTGCGTACCGTGCAGCCGGTGCTGGAAGAGTTAGGGCCGGAGTACGAAGAGGCGGCCGAGACGCTGGGCGCCACGCGCTGGCAGAGTTTTCGTCGCGTCGTGCTGCCTGAAGTGGCGCCGGCGCTGCTGGCCGGCACCGCCATTTCCTTTACCCGCAGTCTGGGCGAGTTCGGGGCGGTGATTTTCATCGCCGGCAACATCGCCTGGAAGACGGAAGTGACCTCGCTGATGATTTTTGTGCGTTTGCAGGAGTTCGATTACCCGGCGGCCAGCGCCATCGCCTCGGTGATCCTGGCGGCGTCGCTGCTGCTGCTGTTCAGCATTAACGTATTGCAAAGCCGCTTCGGCAGACGTTTGGGAGGAGGGCACTGATGGCTGATATTTCCGCCTTCAACGGCGCCGAGCGCCCGCGCGTCAACTGGGGCAAGTGGACGCTGATCGGCATCGGTACGCTGTTTTCGGCGCTGCTGCTGGTGGTGCCGATGATATCGATTTTCGCCGAGGCCTTCTCCAAAGGATTCGGCGCGATGTGGAGCAATTTGCTCGATCCGGACATGCTGCACGCCATTTGGCTGACGGTCCTGATCGCGCTGATCACCGTGCCGTTCAACCTGGTGTTCGGCACGTTGCTGGCGTGGCTGGTGACGCGTTTTACCTTCCCCGGCCGCCAGCTGCTGCTGACGCTGATCGATATCCCGTTCGCCGTTTCACCGGTGGTGGCGGGGCTGATTTATCTGCTGTTTTACGGCAGCAACGGCCTGCTGGGCGGCTGGCTGGATGCGCATAACATTCAGGTGATGTTCTCCTGGCCGGGCATGGTGCTGGTGACCATTTTCGTCACCTGTCCCTTCGTGGTGCGCGAGCTGGTGCCGATGATGCTCAGCCAGGGCAGCCAGGAAGATGAGGCCGCCATTCTGCTGGGAGCGTCCGGCTGGCAAATGTTCCGCTGCGTGACGCTGCCCAACATTCGCTGGGCGCTGCTGTACGGCGTGGTGCTGACCAACGCGCGCGCCATCGGTGAGTTCGGCGCGGTGTCGGTGGTGTCCGGTTCGATTCGCGGCGAAACCTACAGCCTGCCGCTGCAGGTCGAGCTGTTGCAGCAGGATTACAACACCGTCGGGGCCTTTACCGCCGCCGCCCTGTTGACCCTGATGGCGATCGTTACCCTATTTTTGAAGAGCGCGCTGCAGTGGCGTCTGGAACGTCAAAACGCGCGTCTCGAGCGGGAGGAAAATCATGAGCATTGAGATTAACGGCATCAACAAGTCCTTCGGTCGCACCAAGGTATTGAACGATATCTCGCTCGATATTGCTTCCGGCGAAATGGTGGCGCTGCTTGGGCCATCCGGTTCCGGCAAGACCACGCTGCTGCGCATCATCGCCGGGCTGGAAAGCCAGAGCGGCGGCAAGCTGGGCTTCCACGGCACCGACGTCAGCCACATGCACGCGCGCGACAGGCGCGTGGGCTTCGTATTTCAGCACTATGCGCTGTTCCGCCACATGACGGTGTTCGATAACATCGCCTTCGGCCTGACCGTGCTGCCGCGCCGCGAGCGCCCGAACGCCGCGGCGATCAAACAGAAAGTCACTCAGCTGCTGGAAATGGTGCAGCTGGGCCACCTGGCTACCCGCTATCCGTCGCAGCTGTCCGGCGGCCAGAAACAGCGCGTGGCGCTGGCGCGCGCCCTGGCGGTGGAACCGCAGATTCTGCTGCTGGATGAACCGTTCGGTGCGCTGGATGCGCAGGTGCGCAAAGAGCTGCGCCGCTGGCTGCGTCAGCTGCATGAAGAGCTGAAATTCACCAGCGTGTTCGTCACCCACGATCAGGAAGAGGCGATGGAAGTGGCCGACCGCATCGTGGTGATGAGCCAGGGCAATATCGAACAGGTCGGGTCGCCGGTCGACATCATGCGCGAACCGGCGAGCCGCTTTGTGCTGGAATTCATGGGGGAAGTGAACCGCCTGAACGGCGAAATTCGCGGCTCCCAGCTGTTCGTCGGCGCGCATCAGTGGCCGTTGTCGTTCCAGCCGATGCACCAGGGCAGCGTCGACCTGTTCCTGCGCCCGTGGGAAATGGAAGTGGCGACCGAAAGCAGCGAACGTTGCCCGCTGCCGGTTCAGGTGCTGGAAGTCAGTCCGCGCGGCCATTTCTGGCAGCTGACGGTGCAGCCGATCGGCTGGCACCAGGAACCGATCAGCGTGGTGCTGCCGGAAGGCAACGCCACGCCGGTGCGCGGCGGCCGTTATTACGTCGGCAGCCTCAATGCGCGGCTGTATGCCGGCGATCAACTGTTGCAACCTGTTGCGTTAGCCAAAAGCGCCTGATAGGTTTTAGCAGCCCTTTATTCAAGGCAACCCCAGGGTTGCCTTTTTACTTTACGCACACCAACACACAGGCAAAGATCGTGACAACGCTCGAACAATGCATCGGGAATACCCCGTTGGTAAAACTGCAACGGCTGGCCGCCCAGGCGGGCAGCGAGGTATGGGTCAAACTGGAAGGCAACAACCCGGCGGGATCGGTGAAGGATCGCGCCGCGTTGGCGATGATCCAGCAGGCGGAGCTGCGCGGTGAGATCAGGCCCGGCGACGTGCTGATTGAGGCCACCAGCGGCAACACCGGCATTGCGCTGGCGATGATCGCTGCATTGAAAGGCTATACGCTGAAGCTGCTGATGCCGGAGAACATGAGCCTGGAGCGGCAGGCGGCGATGCGCGCCTACGGCGCCGAGCTGATCCTGGTCAGCCGTGAGCAGGGCATGGAAGGGGCGCGCGATCTGGCGCTGGAGATGCAGCGTCAGGGGCAGGGCAAGGTACTGGATCAGTTCAACAACCTGGACAATCCCTACGCCCATTTCACTACCACCGGCCCGGAGATTTGGCGCCAAACCGAAGGGCGCATCACGCATTTCGTTTCCAGCATGGGCACCACCGGCACCATTACCGGCGTGGGCGGTTACCTGAAAAGCCAGAATCCGCAGGTGCAGATCATCGGCCTGCAGCCGGCGGAGGGCAGCAGCATCCCCGGCATTCGCCGCTGGGCGCCCGCTTACCTGCCGGGTATTTTCCGCCCGGAGCTGGTGGATCAGGTGCTGGATATTGAACAGGGCGATGCCGAGCAGACCATGCGCCAGCTGGCGCAGCGTGAAGGCATCTTCTGCGGCGTCAGCTCCGGCGGCGCGGTGGTCGGCGCCTTGCGCGTCGCCGCGGCTCACCCCGGCAGCGTGGTGGTGGCGATCGTCTGCGACCGCGGCGATCGCTACCTTTCAACCGGCGTGTTCGGCTGAGCGCGCCCTCCCGGCGGTGTGTTCCGTCGGGAACACCTTTCCTCCTTTCCTTTCGACAGACGGCAGCCCCGCTTGCGGCGGCTGCCGCTTGCCCGTGCGCCAATGCCATGACTGAAGTAGAGAAATCGCGCGACAGCGGCCACAATAACGGTGACGAGACGCCAAGAGCGATGTGTAAGGATTGAGTAAAACCGGCTGCGGACCGGCGAAATTGGCGGGAAAATAACGAAAATCGGTGAAGGAGCAAGGCATGAAAATTTTACTGGTCGACGATGACCTGGAGCTTGGCACCATGCTGAGCGAATACCTGACGGGCGAAGGTTTCGACGCTACGCTGGTGCTGACCGGCAAGGCGGGGGTAGAGGGCGCGCTGTCGGGCGACTATACCGCGATGATCCTCGACATCATGCTGCCGGATATGAGCGGCATCGACGTGCTGCGCGACGTGCGCAAAAAGAGCCGGCTGCCGATCATCATGCTGACCGCCAAAGGTGACAACATCGATCGGGTGATTGGTCTGGAGATGGGCGCCGACGATTACATGCCCAAACCCTGCTATCCGCGCGAATTGGTGGCGCGTTTGCGCGCGGTGCTGCGCCGTTTCGAAGAACGGCCGCAAGAAGCGGACGACGAGGCCGCCATCAGCGTTGGCGAGCTGACGTTAAACCCTTCAACCCGCAGCAGCGAATGGCGCGGCAAGGCGTTCGATCTGACCGCTTCGGAATTCAATCTGTTGGAGCTGTTGCTGCGCGCGCCGGACCGTGTGGTGTCGAAGGACGAATTGTCCGAGAAGGGGCTGGGGCGCCCGCGTGAAGCCTATGACCGCAGCGTGGATGTGCATATCAGCAATATCCGCCAGAAGCTGAGCGCGTTGGCCGGCAATACGCTGAGCATCGAAACGGTGCGCAGCATCGGCTATCGCATCCGGTAACCTGACATGCGCGGAAGACTGTTCTGGAAAATTTTGCTCGGCTTTTGGCTGACCTTTCTCATCATGACGCAGGCCCTGTGGGTGGCGTTTTCTCTTTATGGCGATCGCTATGTGCCGCCGGAGAACGCCATGGCGCGGCGGGCGATTGGCCTGCAGCTGACCTCCGCCGCCACCCAATTGCGCAGCGGCGGCATGCCGGCGCTGGAAGCGCTGATGCGCGACTGGCCCGAGGACGACAGGCGTCTGCTGTCGGTAACGCCGATGACCCAACCGCCACCGCCCGCGCCGGAAGAACCGCTGTTTGAAGGGCGGCGGATGCCGAAAGCGATTTCCGCCTGGGTGCAGACCGGGGAAGGGCAGGGATACTGGCTGAGTTATAACGTGCGCGGGCTGCGGGAAGAGTATCGGCCGGAGCGGCGTTCCCATTTCTTCAACATTCCTGCGCCGATGTTGTGGGTCGGCGGGCTGGGCGGTTTGCTGTTCAGCGCCGTATTGGCCTGGAACCTGACCCGGCCGATGCGTCAGCTGCGCGGCGGCCTGGATCGGGTGGCGCAGGGCGATCTGTCGGTGCGGCTGTTCCCGAAAATGCGGCGCCGTCATGACGAGCTGTCCGACGTGGCGCGCGATTTCGACACCATGGCCGAGCGGCTGGAACTGCTGGTCAGCGCCCGCGAGCAGCTGTTGCACGATGTCTCGCACGAACTGCGTTCGCCGCTGGCTCGCCTGCAGTTGGCGATCGGCCTGGCGCGGCAGAATGCCGGCAACGTCGAAACCTCGCTCAAGCGCATCGAACATGAGTCGGGGCGGCTGGATAAAATGATCGGCGAGCTGCTGGCGCTGTCGCGCACCGAACACAGCAGCCTGCCGGACGAGGAGTACTTCGATCTGTACGGCCTGGTGGATGCGGTGGTGAGCGATGCGCGCTACGAGGCGCAGGTGCCCGGCGTGGAGATCGTGCTGCAGGCCGAGTCGGACGTGGAGTATACCGTCAAGGGCAATGCGGAGCTGATGCGGCGCGCGGTGGACAACATCGTGCGCAATGCGCTGCGCTTTTCCAGCCAGGGCCAGCGGGTGACGGTGGCGCTGTCGCGCATCGACAACCAGTTCCAGCTCGCCGTCAGCGATCAGGGGCCGGGCGTAGAGGAGTCGAAACTGTCGAGCATCTTCGATCCATTCGTGCGCGTGAAGTCGGCGCAGTCGGGCAAGGGCTACGGCCTGGGGCTGGCGATTACCCGCAAGGTGGTATTGGCGCACGGCGGCCAGGTTGAGGCGCGCAACGGCGACAGAGAGGGGCTGGTCATTACCCTGCGTATCCCGCGCTGGTCGTCATAACGTAGCGAGATTGGGATACGACGAAGGGGATAAAAAAAAACGGCGCCGAGGGCGCCGTTTATCTTGCTCATTCGCGATTACTTCTTGATGCGGATGATCGGGGTTTCGCCAACGGTCACGCTGCCGGACAGTTTGATCAGCTCTTTGATCTCGTCCATGTTGGAGATAACGACCGGCGTCAGGGTAGACTTGGCTTTCTCTTCCAGCAGTGGCAAGTTGAACTCGATAACGACGTCACCTTTCTTGACGCGCTGACCTTCTTCGGCGATGCGTTTGAAGCCTTCGCCTTTCAGTTCTACGGTATCGATGCCGAAGTGGACGAACAGCTCAATGCCGCTGTCGGATTCGATAGAGAATGCATGGTTGGTTTCGAAAATCTTACCGATGGTGCCGTCAACCGGAGCAACCATTTTGTTGCCGGCCGGTTTGATGGCGATACCGTCGCCAACGATTTTTTCAGCGAACACTACGTCCGGCACATCTTCGATATTGACGATTTCGCCAGAAAGGGGAGCGACGATCTCGATAGTGCCCGTGTCTTTCTTGTCATCAGAAACCAGAGATTTCAGTTTATCGAACAAACCCATGATCTTCTCCTAAGCATTAAATTGGGCGGCGTTCCAGTGTCGTGGAAGTTTAGCAGAGCGTTTTTTCTTCGATGAATTTATTGACGCAATTCATCAGGTCTTGTGCCGTTGGCTGTGCCAAGGCTTGCGCTGCCAACGCCTTCACATCTTCGAAATTCGTGTTGCGAATAATTTTCTTGATGCGCGGGATTGAAATCGCACTCATGCTGAACTCATCCAGCCCCATGCCCAATAACAACAGTGTAGCACGCTCATCGCCAGCCAGTTCGCCGCACATGCCGGTCCACTTGCCTTCCGCGTGAGATGCATCAATAACCTGTTTGATCAGGCCAAGCACTGATGGGGACATCGGGTTATAGAGATGAGAAATCAGCTCGTTGCCGCGATCTACCGCCAGAGTATACTGGGTTAGATCGTTTGTCCCAATACTAAAGAAGTCGACTTCTTTCGCCAGGTGGTGAGCGATGACCGCCGCAGCCGGTGTTTCCACCATCACGCCCACTTCGATGCTCTCGTCAAACGCCTTGCCTTCTTCGCGCAGCTGCGCCTTCAGCGTCTCGATTTCGCCTTTCAGATCGCGCACTTCTTCCACGGAGATGATCATCGGGAACATGATGCGCAGTTTGCCGAACGCCGAGGCGCGCAGGATGGCGCGCAGCTGGGCGTGCAGGATTTCACGGCGGTCCATCGCGATGCGGATGGCGCGCCAGCCGAGGAACGGGTTCTCTTCCTTCGGCAGGTTCATGTACGGCAGGTCTTTGTCGCCGCCGATGTCCATGGTGCGGACGATCACGGCCTGCGAGCCCATGGCTTCCGCCACGGCTTTATAAGCCTGGAACTGCTCGTCTTCGGTTGGCAGCGAGTCGCGATCCATGAACAGGAATTCGGTACGATACAGGCCGACGCCTTCCGCGCCGTTGCGCTCTGCACCCGCGACGTCGCGCACGGTGCCGATGTTGGCGCAGACTTCAACCTGATGGCCGTCCAGCGTAATCGCCGGCAGGTCCTTCAGCTTGGCCAGATCGTTTTTCTCGGTGATGTATTGGTTCTGGGCGGCTTTCAGCTGATCGATAACGTCAGCGGTCGGGTTAACGTAAATCTGGTTGTTAACCGCGTCCAGAATCAGATAGTCGTCGTTCTTCACCTGCTTGGTCACGTCGCTGGTGCCGACGATCGCCGGCAGCTCCAGGGAGCGCGCCATGATAGAGGTGTGGGAAGTGCGGCCGCCGAGATCGGTAATGAAGCCCAGCACTTTGTCCAGGTTCAGCTGCGCGGTCTCGGACGGGGTCAGATCGGTGGCCACCAGGATCACTTCGTCCTGAATGGAGCCCAGATCGACGATAGGCATGCCCAGAATGTTCTGCAGCAGGCGTTTGCCGATGTCGCGCACGTCGGCGGCGCGTTCTTTCAGGTATTCGTCGTCCAGCTCTTCCAACGCTTTCGCCTGGCCTTCGATTACGGTGTAGGCGGCGGCGTCTGCGGAGGCCAGATCGTCTTTGATTAGGGCTATGATTTCCTGCTCAAGCTCTTCGTCTTCCAGCAACATGATGTGGCCTTCGAAGATAGCTTCCTTCTCTTCGCCGAAGGTTTCGCCAGCTTTGGTCTTGATCGCTTCCAGCTGTTCGGACGCTTTCGCGCGGCCGGCCAGAAAACGCGAGACTTCCTGCTCTACTTGATCAGCAGAGATTTTCTTCCGGTTGATGACAATGTCGTCTTCTTTCAGCAAGAGAGCCTTACCAAAAGCGATGCCCGGTGATACTAAAATGCCTGAAATCATAACCCTACCTTACTCTTGACTGGTGTTAACTAAAAAGACGGGCCGATTACTCAAGCTCTGCCATCAGTTTTACCAAGTGCTCAACGGCTTTCTGCTCGTCTTCACCTTCAGCGGAGATGGTCACTACGGTCCCTTGAGTCAGCCCCAGAGTTTGCAGTTTGAACAGGCTTTTGGCGCTGGCGCTTTTGCCGTTGGAGGTTACGGTGATGTCAGACGTGAAGCCTTTTGCTTCTTTAACGAACTGAGCGGCAGGGCGAGTATGCAGACCATTCGGAGCGGTAATAGTAACTTCTTGCTGGAACATTGATGTTTCCCCAACTTATTGGATTAATGTTGTGGAGCTAAAGTTTAGCCCAGGGGCCTGACTTTAGCTTGTCTGGTTATAGCGCCTGACTATGGACAGGGGCGAACGTTGATGCAACAGAAAACGACGCGTTAGGCACTTCAGATCAAAAAACTCGGCTTTTGACGTCGTTCCAATCCGCTCCCCATTATGCCCGATTCGCCGCGTCGGCGACAGATGAGTAAATCGATTCAGCCTTGACCGGGCTCGGAGAGTGATTAATTTTGCGCATCGAAATAATGCACCGTTAAATACTAAAGGCGACGGGCAAAAGCAATCTTGGACTGCTATAAAGTTTGATCCAGTCCACAAAAAAGCACCCCGCGGGGTGCTTTTTTAGCGATTTGTGCAGTGCCGGAATTACTGCTGCAATTCCTGCTCGGTGAACAGATCGGCAAACAGCGCGGTGCTGAGATAACGTTCGCCGGAAGAGGGCAGGATAACCACAATGGTCTTGTCGGCGAACGCCGGTTCTTCGGCCAGTTTTACCGCCGCCGCGACCGCTGCGCCGGAGGAGATGCCCGCCAGGATGCCTTCTTCGTCCATCAGACGGCGCGCCATGCTGATGGCTTCGTCGTTGGAGATTTTTTCGACGCGATCCACCAGGTCCAGATCGAGGTTGCCTGGAATGAAGCCGGCGCCGATGCCCTGAATTTTGTGCGGGCCCGGCTTCAGCTCTTCACCGGCCAGCGCCTGGCTGATGACCGGCGAGTCGGTCGGCTCGACCGCCACGGTGGTGATGGCTTTGCCTTTGGTGTTCTTGATGTAGCGGCTGACGCCGGTCAGCGTGCCGCCTGTGCCGACGCCGGAGATAAACACGTCGACTTCCCCGTCAGTGTCTTCCCAGATTTCCGGACCGGTGGTTTTTTCATGGATGGCCGGGTTGGCCGGGTTGCTGAACTGCTGCAGGATCAGGTAGCGGTTCGGATCGGTAGCGACGATCTCTTCCGCTTTGGCGATGGCGCCTTTCATGCCTTTCGCCCCTTCGGTCAGCACCAGATTGGCGCCCAGCGCCTTGAGCAGCTTGCGGCGCTCGATGCTCATGGTTTCCGGCATGGTCAGCGTCAGCTTGTAGCCGCGCGCGGCGGCCACGAAGGCCAGCGCGATGCCGGTGTTGCCGCTGGTCGGCTCCACCAGTTCCTTGCCGGCGGTCAGCACGCCGCGTTGTTCCGCATCCCAAATCATATTGGCACCGATGCGGCATTTGACGCTGAAGCTCGGGTTGCGTGATTCAACCTTGGCCAGAATGCGTCCGTTGCCGATACGGTTCAGACGAACCAGCGGCGTATGGCCGATTGTTAATGAGTTGTCTTCATATATCTTGCTCATAGCCCGTCCTTTAACTCTATGAAAATGTGGGGAACATCGAAAGCATACGCTAACAGTACCGGCAGGGAAGTAAAGAATTGGTATATCTATATGTTATTAGGAAATAAGTTTTAAGCACAATGATAAGGGCGCGAAATGCGCGCCCTGTCGAAAATTCCCGCGCTGTCGGCGGTAAAAAACGGCGATTATCGGACGAATTGCGTGCGATAACGATCGACCCACATCGCGGTGGCGCCGCAGACGGCGACCGGCAGGATCACCAGGTTGAGGATGGGGATCATGGTGAAGAGGCTGACCAGCGCGCCGAACTGCAGATTGTCGGTTTTGTGCTGGCGCAGTGCGCGGCGCATATCGGCAAAGCTCACCTTGTGGTTGTCGAACGGATAGTCGCAATACTGGATCGCCAGCATCCAGGCGCTGAACAGGAACCACAGCACCGGCGCCACCGTCTGGCCGATGCCGGGCACGAAGTACAGCGCCAGCAGCAGCAGCGCGCGCGGCAGGTAATACATCAGCTTGCGCCATTCGCGCGCCATGATGCGCGGCAGGTCTTTGGCGATGCCGAGCAGGCCGGTGTCCGGCAGCGGTTTGCCGGTCAGGCTGCCTTCGAGCTGTTCGGCCAGCAGGCCGCAGAACGGGGCGGCGATCAGGTTGGTGAGGGTGCTGAACAGATAGCTGAACACCAGCAGCACCGAAATGACCGCCAGCGGCCACAGCAGGTAGCTCAACCATTGCAGCCAATCGGGAACGTGGCTCATCATCGCCGGGATCCAGTCGCCGAGGCGGCTGAACAGCCACCAGAAAGCGGAGCCCATCAGCAGCACGTTGACCAGCAACGGCAGGACCACATAGCGTTTAATCCCCGGGCGCGAAATCAGGCGCCAGCCTTCGGCGAAATAATGAATGCCGCTGGTGGAACGGGAAGGGGGCTGCGTATAGGACATATCTTAAGTTATCTCGTTGTCTGAACAGGCATCATTATCATATAGGGATGATTTTCCACTGGCTAGGGTAGGGTTGGCTGAAAAACCAGCAGAAAAAGGCAGTATAATCATCTTTATTGGCATAAAGTTCAGCACGGACTTGCACTTGTGTGCGCGGGCAAATAGAGTTAAAGAGTGAATGTTTGCCGCGGTGGCAATGTATTGGAACAACAGAGATAGCAATGATGCAGGATTTGCGTCTGATATTAATCGTTGTTGGCGCGATCGCCATAATAGCGCTGTTATTGCACGGTCTGTGGACCAGTCGCAAAGAACGGTCAGCGCTCTTCCGCGATCGCCCAGCCAAACGTTCCCAAAAGGAACGTGAACAAACTCCGATCGACGATCTCGAAGAAGGCGTCGGTGAGGTGCGCGTACGCGCCGCTCACCCGCAAGACGAGCCGTCATTCGGCCATTTCGATGCCGCACGCGAAGAACCCGTGGCCGCGCCGAAGCCCGCTCCGGCGGCTGCGCCTGCGCCCCGCGCCGTTCAGCCGGCTGCTCATCAGACGCCGCCTCCGCTGTCTCAGCGGCCGGAGTACGATGACATCCTGCTGAACAACTACGCGCCGGACGAAGAACCGGCCGAGCCGCAGCAACCGCAACCGGCCGTGCGCCGCGAGCCGCGCGTTGACGATCTGCCGCATGAACATGAGGCGCCGCTGGCGGCGGAACCGGCATTCCACGCCGAACCCGCCCCGGTGCAGCAAGCGCCGGAAGTGAAGCCAGCGTCGGAACCTGCACCGCAGCCGCAACAGCCGGTCGCTGCGCCAGTACAGGCTAAACTGAAAGAGACCGTGCTGGTGCTGCACGTCGCGGCCCATCAGGGCGGCGTGATCGGCGGCGAAGTGCTGCTGCAGAGCGTGTTGCAGGCGGGCTTCCAGTTTGGCGAGATGGGCATCTTCCACCGCCATATCAGCCCGGCCGGCAGTGGCCCGGTGCTGTTCAGCCTGGCGAACATGGTCAAGCCGGGGTCGTTCGATCCTGACATGATGTCCGATTTCTCCACGCCGGGCGTGTCGATGTTCATGATGGTGCCGTCTTACGGCGACGCCAATCAGAACTTCAAGCTGATGCTGCAGTCGGCGCAGCGCATCGCCGACGACGTGGGCGGTGTGGTGCTGGACGACGAGCGCCGCATGATGACGCCGCAGAAGCTGGAAACCTACAAAGCGCGTATCCGTGAAGTGTTGGAAAACAACGCCTGACCGGGTTGCCGCGCGCACTGAACATCCGTAACAACAAAGCCCCCGCTAGCCGGGGGTTTTTTATCTTTGATGGTGAGCCATGGAATCGATAATCCAACAAATCAATCAACTACGAGCCACATTGCGCCATCATGAATACCAGTATCATGTGCTGGATGCGCCCGAAGTGCCGGATGCGGAATATGACCGCCTGATGCGCGAGCTGCGCGAGCTCGAGAGCGCGCATCCGGAGCTGATCACCGCCGATTCGCCGACCCAGCGCGTGGGCGCGGCGCCGCTGGCGGCGTTTGATCAGGTGCGTCACGAAGTGCCGATGCTGTCGCTGGACAACGTGTTCGACGAAGAGAGCTTCCTGGCGTTTTACAAGCGCGTGCAGGACAGGCTCAAGAGCAGCGATCCGCTGACCTTCTGCTGCGAGCTGAAGCTGGACGGCCTGGCGGTCAGCCTGCTGTACGAAGACGGCGAGCTGGTGCGTGCGGCGACGCGCGGCGACGGCACCACCGGCGAGAACATCACCTCCAACGTGCGCACCATTCGCGCCATCCCGCTGCGCCTGACCGGCGACAACATCCCGCGCCGGCTGGAAGTGCGCGGCGAAGTGTTCATGCCGCAGGCCGGGTTTGAACAGATGAACGAAGAGGCGCGGCGCAAAGACGGCAAGGTGTTCGCCAATCCGCGCAACGCCGCCGCCGGTTCGCTGCGCCAGCTCGATCCGCGCATTACCGCCAAACGCCCGCTGACCTTCTTCTGCTATGGCGTCGGGCTGCTGGAAGGCGGCGAGCTGCCGCGCAGCCACTTTGAACGCCTGATGCAGTTCAAGGCCTGGGGCCTGCCGGTCAGCGATCGCGCCCAGCGCCGCACCGGCAGCGAGGAAGTGCTGGCGTTCTATCGCCAGGTCGAGCGGGACCGCGCACAGCTCGGTTTCGATATTGACGGCGTGGTGATCAAGATTGACGACATCGATCTGCAGGAAACGCTGGGCTTCGTGGCGCGTGCGCCGCGCTGGGCGACGGCGTTCAAATTCCCGGCGCAGGAGCAGATCACCGTGGTGCGCGAAGTGGAGTTTCAGGTTGGCCGCACCGGCGCGATTACGCCGGTGGCGCGCCTTGAGCCGGTGCTGGTGGCCGGGGTGACCGTCAGCAACGCCACCTTGCACAACGCCGATGAAATTGAGCGGTTGGGGCTGCGCATCGGCGATACGGTGATCGTGCGCCGCGCCGGCGACGTGATCCCGCAGGTGGTGGGCGTGCTGGAAGACCGTCGGCCGCAGGATGCGCGCGAAGTGGTGTTCCCGCTGCACTGCCCGGTGTGCGGTTCCGACGTTGAGCGCGTGGAAGGCGAGGCCGTGGCGCGTTGCACCGGCGGTCTTATCTGCGGCGCGCAGCGCAAAGAGGCGTTGAAGCATTTCGTTTCCCGCCGCGCGCTGGACGTTGAAGGCATGGGCGACAAGATCATCGAGCAGCTGGTGGACAAGGAGTACGTGAAGAACCCGGCCGACCTGTTCCGGCTCTCCGCCGGCATTCTGACCGGCCTGGATCGCATGGGGCCGAAATCGGCGCAGAATCTGGTCAACGCGCTGGAGAAATCCAAGCAGACCACCTTCGCTCGCTTCCTGTATGCGCTCGGCATTCGCGAGGTCGGCGAAGCGACCGCCGCCAACCTGGCGGCGCATTTCGGATCGCTCGAGAAGCTGTTCGCCGCCGACATCGAGGCGCTGAAAGAGGTGCCGGACGTCGGCGAAGTGGTGGCCAAACACACGCGCAACTTCCTCGATGAAGCGCTCAATCAGCAGGTGATCAACGAGCTGGTGGGCGCCGAGATCGGCATCCGCTGGCCGGCGCCGGTGGTGGTGGCGGCGGAAGAGATAGATAGCCCGTTCGCCGGCAAAACCGTGGTGCTGACCGGCTCGCTGAGCCAGCTGTCGCGCGACGAAGCCAAAGATCGCCTGACGGCGCTGGGCGCCAAGGTCAGCGGCAGCGTGTCGAAGAAAACCGATCTGGTGATCGCCGGCGAGGCGGCCGGCTCCAAGCTGGCGAAGGCTCAGGAGCTGGGTATCGCCGTGATCGACGAAGCGGAGATGATCCGCTTGCTGGGTGAGTGATGGAAAAAGAAAACCTGCTGGAGATCGCCAATACCGTGATGCCGTTCGGCAAGTACCAGGGGCGGGTGCTGATCGATCTGCCCGAAGAGTACCTGCTGTGGTTCGCCCGCAAGGGTGAATTCCCCAAAGGCAAGCTCGGCATGCTGATGGAGATGACGCTGGCGATTAAAATCGAAGGGCTTGACCACCTGGTCAAGCCGCTGAAGAAAAGCTGAACTGACGGGCCTCGGCCCGTCTTTTTTTACCCGCGCGACGCCTGCGCGTTGGGCACCGCCTGTTGCGCCTGCTGCTTGCGCTGATACCTTTTCGCCAATACCGCACAGGTCATCAGCTGCACCTGATGGAACACCATCAGCGGCAGCACCATGATCCCCACCGTCGCCGCCGGGAACAGGATATTGGCCATCGGAATGCCGTTCGCCAGGCTCTTCTTCGAACCGCAGAATACGATGGTGATCTCGTCCGCTTTGCTGAACCCCAGCCAGCGCGCCATGTAAGTGTTCACCACCAGCACGATCGCCAGCAGCACGATGCTGCCACTGACGATAAACGCCAGTGAGCCCATCCCTACCTGATGCCAGATGCCGTGCGTCACCGCCTCGCTGAAGGCGGCGTACACCACCAGCAGAATCGAAGTCTGATCGGTTTTTCCGATAAGCGGCCGATGGCGCTCGATCCAGCCGCCGATCAGCGGCCGCAGCAGGTGACCGGCGACGAACGGCACCAGCAGCTGCAGCACGATCGAACCGACCTGCCGCAGGCCGCCGGTATCGCCGTGCACATTCATCAACAAGCCGACAAGCAGTGGCGACACGAAGATCCCGAGCAGGCTGGAGGCGGAAGCGCTGCATACCGCCGCCGCGACGTTGCCGCCCGCCAGCGAGGTGAAGGCGATGGCCGATTGCACGGTGGCCGGCAGGATGCACAGGTAGATGAAACCGGCGTACAGCTCGGGGCTGACGTCGATCGGCGCCCACCAGGCAAACAGCACGCCCAGCGCCGGAAAAATGATGAAGGTGCTGCACATCACCCACAGATGCAGCCGCCAGTTGTTGCTGCCGGCCAGGATGGCCTCGCGCGACAGCTTGGCGCCGTGCATGAAGAACAGCAGGGCGATGGCGGCGATGGTCAGGGCGTTGAGCCAGCCGACGAACTCGCCGCGCGCCGGCAGGAACGACGCCAGCAGCACGGTAGCGATCAGCGTCAGGGTAAAACGATCGGGCAGAAATCTCATGGCGGTGCGCTCAGGGTCGAAAATCGATAGGGCTATTCTCCCGCGCGGACATATAATAATTAAATTGATTTATTTAATTCATATATGAATAAAACACATGAATTACTCACTCAAACAGCTGCGGGTGTTCGTCGCCATCGCCCGCCACGGCAGCTTCAGCCGCGCCGGTGAGGCGATCGGCCTGACGCAATCGGCGGTCAGCCACAGCGTGAAAGAGCTGGAAGCGGAGGTCGGCGTGCGGCTGCTGGATCGCACCACGCGTGAAGTGGTGCTGACCGACGCCGGTCTGCGGTTGGCCAACCGGGTCGAGCGGCTGCTGGATGAACTGCAGTCCGCTTTGCTGGATGCGCGCAGCTTTGGCGTACAGCGCAGCGGCACGGTGCGGGTGGCGACGAGCCAAACCATTTCCGCCCATCTGATGCCGCAGTGCATCGCCGCCGGCGAGCGTGAATACCCGGAGATCCGCATCATGCTGCGCGATCAGGCGCAGCAGCAGGTGCTGCACAGCGTGCGCAACGCCGAGGTGGATTTCGGCATCGTGGTCGATCCGGTACAGGCGGTAGATCTGGAGTGCGAAGCGGTGCTGCACGAGCCTTTCCTGTTGCTGTGCCGCGACGATCACCCGTTTGCTGCGCAGCAGGCGGTGCGTTGGTCGGCGTTGAACGGTTGCCGCCTGGTGTTGCAGGATTATGCGTCGGGCAGCCGACCGCTGATCGACAGTGCGCTGAGACAGCAGGGCGTAGAGGCGCAGGTGGTGCAGGAAATCGGCCATCCGGCCACGCTGTTCCCGATGGTGGCGGAGGGGATTGGCATCAGCATTTTCCCGGCGTTGGCGCTGCCATTGCCGGAAGGGGGACGGCTTAGGGTGCGGCGGCTGGTGCCGGAAATTAACCGCGCGCTGATGCTGGTGCGGCGCAAGAACCGCTCACTGACGCCGGCGGCGGAGGCCATCTGGCAGGTGGCGCGTCAGCAGGCGGCGCTGCTGCAACAGCGCCGACGGGAAAACGCGGCATATTGACTCAGATATAGACGTCCACCGCGTTGAGCGGCGTTGGGCGGTTTACGCCGTCGCCGGATTTCGCCGCGGCTTTTTCCATTTGCTCCTGCTGCTGCTTTTCCATTTCTTCTTTCTGGATGCGCGCGATCTCGGCCTGCAACATCTTGATCTGCGCTTCGATCAGCTGTTTCTGCTTTTCGATCTCTTTGGGATCGGCGTCGGAATCCTTCAGTTCCACCAGCTTTTGCTGCAGCGCCTGAATCTGCCGGTTCAGCGCCTTGATGCGCGCCGAAGCGCGGCTTTCATTGAGGTTAACCGGTTCGTCATTGCCGTTGGCGCGTTCGTTTTTCTCCATCTTGCCGCCTTGCGGCTGGTTGTTGACCGGTTTGGCCATCAGCAATTCGCCCTGATGGCCCGGCGCGCTGAAGACGTTGCTGACGCCGGGGACGGTATTCTTGATCGGTACGATCATGGTGATGGTGGTCGACATGGTTGCTCTCCCTGAGTCTGGATCTCGCTGTTCAGGGTATCGGCAGCGGCGGCTAAATCTTTACCTGCCGCAGACGCGGCCAGCGCAGCAGCCAGCCTTTGTCGACCACGCGCTGGGCATAGGCCGTGCGATCGCCATTTTTCACGTTGAAGGTAATGGTGTCGTTGAACAGCGCCGCGAGCCCGAAAGGGGCGACCAGCGTGATGCTGTCGTCGGCGTTCAGGCGCGCGCCGATCGCCGTTTCCACTTCGGTCCAGAAGCTGATGGCCTCTTCGCTGTTGCGGTAGGGCGCGCGGCCGCTGCGCAGGTGCATGCGCGCCTGGTTCTTGACCGACCACGGCTGCGGCAGCCACTGCTGCAGCCGCGCCTCCAGCATGCGATCGCGTTCGGCGTCCGCCCGCTCCGCATCGAAGTGGATCACGTCGATATCGTTGAGCGGCGTGGGCTCCGCATAGCCGTGGCGCCGATCCCACACCAGGTTGCGCACAAAGCCGGCGCCGAGGCACCAGTCATTCAGGCCGAGCCGGCGCACGGTGCGCAGGGCGGCCATGCGCGCGCTATCTTGTTGCAGCCAGTCGATAATTTGCCGTTGCGGATCCATCACCCCTCCTGTTTTCGCGGCTACTGTAACCCGAAGCGGCGGCGGGTGAAATGGGGAGATGCGCGATGGCGGCGATAGCAGGCAAATTAATTTTCTTGCTTCACTGACTACACTTGGTGCAGGGCTTTTATCTCGTCACTCAGGGCAAGGGAGGGGGCTATGTATCAGGCAACGTTGGGCCAACGCGGCTATCGTTTCGGCGGCCTGCGCCAGCTGATGGCGAAAGCTTCGCCGGCGCGTTCCGGCGATTATCTGGCGGAGGTGGCGGCGGAAAGCGCCGAAGAGCGCATGGCGGCGCGCATCGCGCTGGCGGATGTGCCGCTCAAGGCGTTCCTGCAGCAGCCGCTGGTGCCGTACGAGCAGGACGAGGTGACGCGCTTGATCATCGATAGCCACGACGCCGCCGCCTTTGAGCCCATCTCGCACCTCACGATCGGCGATTTTCGCGACTGGTTGCTGAGCGAGCAGGCGGACAGCGCCATGCTGGCGCAGGTGGCCGCCGGCATTACGCCGGAGATGGCGGCGGCAGTAAGCAAGATCATGCGCAATCAGGATCTGATCCTGGTGGCGAAGAAATGCCGGGTAGTGACGCGCTTTCGCAATACGATTGGCCTGCCGGGCCACCTCAGCGTGCGGCTGCAGCCCAATCACCCGACCGACAGCCTGCAAGGCATCGCCGCCAGCATGCTGGACGGTTTGCTGTACGGCAGCGGCGACGCGGTGGTCGGCATCAATCCGGCCAGCGACAGCCTGCCGCTGCTGGAAAAACTCAACTACATGCTGGACGATGTGATCCAGCGCTTCGCCATACCCACCCAATCCTGCGTGCTGACCCACGTGACCAACACGCTGCGGCTGATGGAGCGAGGCGCGCCGGTGGATCTGGTGTTTCAGTCGATCGCCGGTACCGAAGCGGCCAATCGCGGTTTCGGCATCAGTCTGGCGCTGCTGGCGGAGGCGCAGCAGGCGGCGCTGAGCCTCAAGCGCGGCACGTTGGGCGATAACGTGATGTACTTCGAAACCGGGCAGGGCAGTTGCCTGTCGGCTAACGCGCATCACGGCGTCGATCAGCAGACCTGCGAGGCGCGCGCCTATGCGGTGGCGCGGCATTTCTCACCGCTGCTGATCAACACCGTGGTGGGGTTTATCGGCCCTGAATACCTGTATGACGGCAAACAAATTATCCGCGCCGGGCTGGAGGATCACTTCTGCGGCAAGCTGCTCGGCCTGCCGCTGGGCTGCGATGTCTGCTACACCAACCATGCCGAGGCCGATCAGGATGATATGGACACGCTGCTGACGCTGTTGGCCGCTGCCGGGCTGACGTTCCTGATCGGCGTGCCGGGCGCGGACGACATCATGCTCAATTACCAAAGCACCTCGTTCCACGACGCGCTCTATATCCGCGAGCTGCTGGGGCTGAAGCACGCGCCGGAGTTCGCCGCCTGGCTGGCGGCGATGAACATCACCGATGAACGCGGACGGCTGCGCGACGCCGCCGCCAATCACCCGCTGTTGCTGGCGCTGCAGGGAGAACGGACATGAGCAAACCGGTTCACGTCAACAGTTGGGACGCGCTGCGCGCCTTTACCGACGCGCGCATCGCGCTGGGGCGCACCGGCGCCAGTCTGCCGACCGACGAGCTGCTGCGCTTCGGCCTGGCCCATGCCCAGGCGCGCGACGCGGTGCATCAGCCATTCGAGAGCGAACGGCTGGCGGCGGATCTGCACGATGCCGGTTGGCCCACGCTGGCGGTGCACAGCCAGGCCGTTGACCGCGCCGCCTATCTGCGCCGTCCGGATCTGGGGCGGCGATTGGCGCCGGACAGCCGCCGCCTGCTGCTCGGCGTGCCGCCGCGCCGGACCGATCTGCTGCTGGTGGTGGCGGATGGCCTCTCTTCCAAGGCGGTGCACCGCCAGGCATTGCCGCTGCTGCAGGCGCTGCGGCCCTATCTCGATACGTTGGGGCTGGCGATCGCGCCGGTGGTGTTGGCGCATCAGGCGCGAGTGGCGCTGGGGGATGAGATCGGCGAGTGCCTGCAGGCCCGGGCGGTGGCGGTGCTGATCGGCGAACGGCCGGGGCTGTCGTCGCCGGACAGCCTGGGGGTTTATCTGACCTGGGAGCCGAACGCGCGCAGAAGGGACTCAGAGCGCAACTGCATCTCCAATGTGCGGCCGGAGGGGCTGGATTATCCGCAGGCGGCGTTCAAATTGGCCTGGCTGCTGGAACAGGCGTGCCGGCGAAGGCTGACCGGCGTCGAACTGAAAGACGAGAGCGACAACCCGGCGCTGCGCGGCCGCGTCACCCCGCTTTACGCCCAGTTGGGCGGTTGACCGATGGTTTGCTGCAGCAGGGCGGTGAAGGCCGCCAGGCGGGCGGACACTTTCGCCACCGGCCGCAGCAGATAGATGCCTTGCTGTTCATGGCGCGGATCTTCCAGCATCTGCACCAGCCGCCCATGTTGCACGTCCGGCCCCACCACCCAGTTGGGCAGAAAGGCGATGCCGAGGCCGAGCAGCGCCGCCTGACGCTGCGCGGTGAAGTCATCGCAACGCAGCGCCATGGTGCAGCGGTTCATCAACGCCGCGTCGAGGATCTGCGCCCAGCAGGCCGGCTGTTGTTTGTGGTAGCGGGCGATCAGCCGGTGCTGCGGCAGCGCCTCCAGATCGCTCGGCAGGCCATAGCGGGCGACGTAGCCGGGGCTGGCGCACATCACCCAGCGTTGGGTGGCGATGCGGCTGGCGTACAGCGCGCTGTCCTTCTGCTCGCCGATGCGGATGGCGGCGTCCAGCCGTTCCTGGGTCGGATCGGTCTGGCGTTCGGTCAGATCGAGATCGACCCACAGCTGAGGGTAACGTTCCGCCAGCGTCGGCAGCAGCGGCAGCACATAGGTTTTGCCGAAGGTCGGCAGGCAGCTGATGCGCAGCGTGCCCTGCGGCGTTTCGTTCAGCGCGTTCAGCTCGGCGCGAATGCCGGTAATGTCCGTCATCAGCGCGGCGGCGCGTGCCAGCAGCAGCTCGCCGGCGTCGGTCAGCAACAGGCCGCGGGTGGAGCGCACGAACAGCGTCGCGCCGAGCGCGCTTTCCAACGCATCGATATGGCGCACCAGCGAAGAAGGCACCATACCCAGCTGGCGCGCGGCGGCGGAAAAGCTGCCCAGGCGGGCCACGTCGAGAAAGATTGGCAGATGTTCTACATAGCGGGCGTCATTCATTTTTGCATTATATGCAAAAGCGTTTCTTATGAATACCCGCTTCTCTGTTGGCGATGCTGCGGCTACTCTGATTGCGGGTTGACGACGGGCTTCAGCGCCGCCGCATCCCGGCCGTATAGAGAGAAAACGCATAAACCTCGCGGCGTTTAGCACCAAATAGCAGATGTTTTTCCCAGGCTGCGTGAGCCGCCTGTGGCGTTGATTGTCGCTCCAACACCAGATTAACCGTTCAATTTGATATCCGACTCAACCTTAATGATTAGTGAGTCTTTACTTTCACTTATCTTCTTGTTGTTTCTGGATATCGGCCGGCCAGCCGTGCCGGTTTTTTTGTCACCTCAGGCTGAATCGTTCCAACTGATGAACGCGCCTGAGGGGCATCTTGGCCCGCCGTCGGCGGGTCTTTTGAACGCGTGGAACCGCAGTTCCGCGCTGGTGGAGGAGTCAGCATGAACGAAAAACACGGGTGTTCCTGTGCGCGCCATTTGGCGCAGGGTTTCGCCAGGCAGTCGATCAACGCCGGGGAGGGCGAAATCTATCAAATCTCGCTGATGAGCGCGCTCATCGACGGGGTTTATGAAGGGGAGACCACCATCGCCGAATTGCTGAAACACGGCGATTTCGGCCTCGGCACCTTCAATCATCTGGATGGCGAACTGATCGCGTTCGATCAGGAAATACACCAGCTGCGCGCCGACGGCAGCGCCCGCCCGGCCGGTTTGCAACAGAAAACCCCTTTCGCCGTCGTCACCTTTTTCCAGCCCAGCGTCAGCCAGCAATTCGATCGGCCGATCACCAAGGCGCAACTGCACCAATGCATCAATGAACAGGTCGCCTCGCCGAACCTGTTCTGCGCGGTGCGGGTCGACGGTGAGTTCAGCCATGTCGAAACCCGCACCGTGCCGCGTCAGGAACGGCCTTACCGCCCAATGCTGGAAGCGATAGAAGAGCAGCCGACCTTCTCGTTCCATCAGCGGCGCGGCACGCTGGTCGGCTTCCGCTCGCCCGATTACATGCAGGGCATCGGCGTGGCCGGCTATCACGAACACTTCGTTACCGACGACCGCAGCGGCGGCGGCCACGTGCTGGATTACCAGCTCGATCATGGCCGCCTGCAGTTCGGCGTCATCACCCGTCTCAATCTTCAGTTGCCGCATGATGCGGATTTCTTGCGCGCCAACCTCTGTCCAGAGGATTTGGATCGCGCGATTCGTTCCGCCGAGGGCTAATCCCGGCGATCGTTTTCTTAGGAGGTGGAACCATGGCACAGGAAAAAACAGGCAATGACTGGCAATGCGGCGCCGACTTGGTGGTGAAAAACCTGGAAGCGCAGGGCGTCAAACACGTTTTCGGCATTCCGGGCGCCAAGATTGACCGGGTGTTCGATTCGCTGGAAGATGCGCCGTCGATCGAAACGGTAGTGGTGCGCCATGAGGCCAACGCGGCCTTTATGGCGGCGGCGGTCGGCCGCCTGACCGGCAAGGCGGGGGTGGCGCTGGTCACCTCCGGGCCGGGCAGCTCCAACCTGATCACCGGGCTGGCAACCGCCACCTCGGAAGGGGATGCGGTGGTGGCCTTCGGCGGCGCGGTGAAGCGCGCCGACAGCCTGAAGCAGACGCACCAGAGCATGGATACCGTCAGCATGTTCCGGCCGGTGACCAAGTACTGCGCCGAAGTGCATGCCGGTTCGGCGATTTCCGAGGTGATCGCCAACGCCTTCCGCCGCGCCGAGTTCGGCCGGCCGGGGGCGTCGTTCGTCAGCCTGCCGATGGATATCGTCAATGAGCCGGTCACGGCGCCGGTGCTGGCGGGCTGCCGCTTGCCGCGCATGGGGGCCGCGGCGGCGGACGACATTCAGGCGGCGGTGAAACTGATCCGCCAGGCCAAATGCCCGGTGCTGCTGCTGGGTTTGCAGGCCAGCCGGCCGGAGAACAGCGAGGCGGTGCGCCATCTGCTGTACCGCACCCATATGCCGGTGGTCGGCACCTATCAGGCGGCGGGGGTGATTGACGTCAATCACTTTGCCCGTTTCGCCGGCCGCGTCGGCCTGTTCAACAACCAGCCGGCCGATCAGCTGTTGCAAAAGGCCGATCTGGTGGTCAGCGTCGGCTACGATCCGATCGAATACGATCCGTGCATGTGGAACAGCCACGGGCGGCTGAAGCTGGTGCATATCGACGTGCTGCCGGCGGACATCGATACCTGCTATCGGCCGGACGTCGAGCTGGTGGGCAACATCAGCGCCACGCTGAACATGATGACCGAAGCGTTCAATGAGGCGGTCTGCGTCCCGGCGGAGGTGGAACTGATCCTGACCGATCTCGGCCGCCAGCGCGCCGAATTGGCGGAACGCGCCGCGCGCCGCGGCGGCATGCCGATCCATCCGTTGCGCATCGTCAAGGAGCTGCAGGACATCGTCAGCGACGACGTGACGCTGTGCGTGGACATGGGCAGTTTCCACATCTGGATAGCCCGCTATCTTTACAGCTTCCGCGCTCGCCAGCTGTTGATCTCCAACGGCCAGCAAACCATGGGGGTAGCGCTGCCGTGGGCCATTGGCGCGGCGCTGGTGCGCCCCGGCGATAAGGTGGTGTCAATCTCCGGCGACGGCGGCTTCATGCAGTCGAGCATGGAGCTGGAGACCGCGGTGCGGCTGAAAAACAACATCGTGCACGTGATCTGGGTCGATAACGCTTACAACATGGTGGAAATGCAGGAAGTGAACAAATACCAGCGCAAATCCGGCGTGGAGTTCGGGCCGATCGACTTCAAGGCCTACGCGGAATCCTGCGGCGCGGTCGGTTTCGCCGTGCAGTCGGTGGAAGATCTGCGGCCGATGCTGCGCAAGGCGATGGAGATCCAGGGGCCGGTGGTGGTGGCCATTCCGGTCGACTACGCCGATAACTATAAGCTGATGGCGCAGATGAACTTCAGCCAGATGATTTAATTTCATCATCCTCGCGCCGTTTCACCGGGGCAGGCCGCTTGCGCGCCTGCCCGTTTTTATGCGCGGAATTTGTCCTTTACATCGCTAATTGCATGATTTATTGCTATCCATTCGGCTGTTTTTTCACCACTGGGGATAGCGCAATGAAAAGAAAAGCAATAACGATCGGGATGCTGGCGTTGGCGATTGCCGGCGGCGCGCGGGCCAATACGCTGGTCTACTGTTCCGAAGGCTCGCCGGAAGGCTTCAACCCGCAGCTGTTCACCTCCGGCACCACGGTAGACGCCAGTTCGGCGGCGATCTACAACCGGCTGGTGGATTTCAAACCCGGCACCGTCGAGCTGCAACCCAGCCTGGCGGAAAGCTGGGAGGTGAGCGAAGACGGCAAGCGCTATACCTTCCATCTGCGCAAGGGCGTGGCATTCCAGAGCAATAAATATTTTACGCCCACCCGCGATTTCAACGCCGATGACGTCATCTTCTCGTTTATGCGCCAGAAGGACGCCAACAACCCGTATCACAAGGTCTCCAATGGCGCCTACACCAACTTCGAGTCGATGGAGTTCGGCACGCTGATTGACCGGATCGTCAAGGTGGATGACCACACCGTGCGCTTTGAGCTCTCCCGCGCCGAGGCGCCGTTCGTCGCCGATCTGGGCATGTATTTCGCCACCATTTTATCGGCGGAATATGCCGACGCGATGCTGAAGGCCGGCACGCCGCAGCGGGTGGACAACGATCCGATCGGCACCGGGCCGTTCCAGCTGGTGCAGTACCAGAAGGACGCGAAAATCCTCTATAAGGCGTTCGACCGCTACTGGGAAGGCAAGCCGAAGCTTGATCGGCTGGTGTTCTCGATCACGCCGGATGCGGCGGTGCGTTACGCCAAGCTGCAAAAGAACGAATGCCAGGTGATGCCGTTCCCCAATCCGGCGGATCTGGCGCGCATGCGGCAGGACGGCAACATCCAGGTGATGGAAAAATCCGGCTTGAATATCGGCTTCCTGGCGTTCAACACCCAGAAGAAACCGTTGGATAACGTTAAGGTGCGCCAGGCGTTGGCGCTGGCGGTCAACAAGCCGGCGATCATCGACGCGGTGTTCCACGGCGCCGGTCAGCCGGCCAAGAACCTACTGCCGCCGGCTCAATGGGGCAGCAACGCGCAGCTTGAAGACTACCCGTATTCACCGGAGCGGGCGAAGCAGCTGTTGCAGGAGGCCGGGCTGGGGCAGGGCTTCGACATCGATCTGTGGGCGATGCCGGTGCAGCGGCCCTATAACCCCAACGCCAAGCGCATGGCGGAGATGATCCAGGCCGACTGGGCCAAAATCGGCGTGCGCGCCAAAATCGTCACCTTCGAGTGGGGCGAGTATTTACAGCGGATTAAAAACGGCGAACACCAGACCGCGCTGATGGGCTGGACCACCGCCAACGGCGATCCGGACAACTTCTTCGGCCCGCTGTTCACCTGCGCTTCGCTCGGCGGCTCCAACTCGGCGAAATGGTGCTATAAACCGTTCGACCAGCTGATCCTGCAGGCGCGTGAGGAGAACGATCACGCCAAACGGGTGGCGATGTATCAGCAGGCGCAGGTGATGATGCACGATCAGATGCCGGCGTTGATGATTGCGCACTCGACTATCTTCGAACCGGTGCGCAAGGAAGTGAAAGGCTACGAGATAGACCCGTTCGGCAAACACATTTTCAAACAGGTGTCGCTGGAGAAGTAACGACAAGGCCGGGTTAACCCGGCCTTTTTCATGCCTGCGGCGCGTCGCAGTGATAGCGGCCGCGCGGGATCACCAGCGGCGTGTGGGACAGCGGATCGTCGATGATCATGCACGGCATGCCGAACACCCGCTCCACCAGTTCGGCGGTAATGATCTCCGCCGGTTTCCCTTCCGCCACGATCTTGCCATCGCGCATGGCAATGATGTGATCGGCATAGCGGCAGGCGTGGTTGAGATCGTGCAGCACCGCGATCAAGGTTTGACCGCGCTCGCGGTTGAGCTGGCGGAACAGATCCAGCAGCTCGATCTGGTGCGCGATGTCCAGATACGTCGTCGGTTCATCCAGCAGCAGCAGCGGCGTTTGCTGCGCCAACGCCATCGCTACCCAGACGCGCTGACGCTGCCCGCCGGACAGCTCGTCGACGCTGCGATCCGCCAGTTGGCTGACGTTGGTGGCCGCCATGGCGGCTTCCACCGCCTGTTTGTCGGCCTGTGTCCACTGTTTCAGCAGGCTCTGGTGCGGATAGCGGCCGCGCGACACCAGGTCCGCCACGGTGATGCTGTCCGGTGCGATCGAGGTTTGCGGCAGCAGGCCAAGCTCGCGCGCCAGCGCCTTGGTGGCGAAACTGCTGATGTTCTTGCCGTCCAGCATCACCTCGCCGGCGCTGGGTTTCAGCAGGCGGCACAGGGCGCGCAACAGCGTCGATTTGCCGCAGGCGTTCGGCCCGACGATCACCGTAAAGGCGCCGTCGGGGATCGCCACGCTCAGATCGTCAGCGATGATTTTATTGTCGTAGCCCAGCTTCAGGTGCGAGGCGTGCAGGCGGTGGCTCATGGCATTATCACTCTTCATTATCTATCTGCGGGCCTCACGGATGAGCAGCCAAATCAGGTACAGGCCGCCGATGCAGACGGTCACGATCCCGACCGGCAGTTGGATCGGCGCGAAAAGATGTTGGGACACCACGTCGGCGCCGAGCAGCAGCGCCGCGCCCATCAGCGCCGAGGACGTCAGGGTGACCGAGGATTGCCCGGCCAAGCGGCGGGCGATTTGCGGCGCCGCCAGCGCGATAAAGGAAATCGGCCCGGCGGTGGCGGTGACGGCGGCGGTGAGGGTGACGCCGAACAGCATCAGCCACAGCCGGCTGCCTTCGGCGTTCACGCCCAGCGCGCGCGCCGTGTCGTCGCCCATTTCCAGCAGCTGCAGCCGTTTGCCCATCAACAGCGCGGCCGCGGCCGCCAGCAGGATGAACGCCGTGGCGGGCTGGGCTTTCTGCCAGGTCATGCCGTTGAGCGAGCCGGCCTGCCACATGGCGGCGTCCATGGCGCGCTCGAGCGAGGCGGTGATGATCAGCCAGGTATTGGTGGAGACCAGCACCGCGCTGATGGCGATGCCGACGATGATCAGCCGGAAGCCGGCGATGCCTTGCCGCCAGGCCAGCAGGTAGATGGCCAGCGCGGCGAGAATGCCGCCGGCCAACGCGCCGCCGGCGATGTAGTAATAGCCGCCGTTGAACAGGGTGATGGCGATCAGCGCGCCGGTGTAAGCCCCCATGTTAAAGCCAATCACGTCCGGGCTGCCGAGCGGGTTGCGGATAATCGACTGGAAGATGGCGCCGCTCATGCCGAGCGCGGCGCCTAACAGCAGCGCCATGGCGATGCGCGGCAAGCGCCATTGGGTGACCACGGTGACCAGGTTTTTCGGCGCCTCGCCGGTCAGCGCGGCAAAAACCTGCTCCAGCGAAAGTGGCAGCGTGCCGTAGCACAGGGCGGCGACGGCCATCGCCAGACACAGCGCCAACAGTGAAAGGTTGACCAGCAGCAGGCGCAGCGGCAGGCGCCCGTTGATGACGCCGTCCGGGCGGCCGATATGCAGCGTGTGCGGCAGACTCATCACAGACCCCCCAGCGTTTTCTTGCGGCGCACCAGCCAGATCAGCACCGGCGCGCCGATGAAGGCCGCCACGATGGAAACCCGCAGCTCACCGGCCGCCAGCAAGCGGCCGACCACGTCGGCGCACAGCAGTAAAATCGGCGCCAGCAGCATGGAGTAGGGCAGGATCCAGCGTTGGTCGGGGCCGACCCACCAGCGGGCGATATGCGGCACCATCAGGCCGATGAAACTGATCGGGCCGACGGTGGCGGTCGCCGCGCCGCACAGCAGCGTAATGGCGAGCACTGCGATCGCCTGAGTCAGCACTACGCGCGCGCCGAGCGCGATAGCCAGATCTTCCCCCATGCCGATGGTATTCAGCGGCCGGGCGATGAGTAGCGTCAGCAGGCAGCCGAGCAAAATGGCGGGGGCGGTCACCGGCAGGGTGGCCAGCGTGCGGATATCCAGCGTGCCGGCCTGCCAGAAGCGCAGTTGGTCGAAGGTTTGCGGATCGATCAGCGACAGCCCGGTGGTGATGCCGAGCAACACCGCGCCGATCGCCACGCCGGCCAGCGTCAGCCGCACCGGGTTGATGCGCCCGCCCGCCAGCGTGCCGATCAGGTAGACCAGCAGGGTGGTGAGGGCGGCGCCGACAAAGGCATAGGCCATATAGCTTTCGGTGGTGGCGGCGCCGAAAAACATGATGCCGATCACCACGGCGAAGCTGGCGCCGGCGTTGATGCCGAGCACGCCGGGATCGGCCAGCGGGTTGCGCGTCAGCGCCTGAATCAGCGCGCCGGCGGCGCCGAGCGCCATGCCGGCCAAAATGCCCGCCAGCGTACGGGGCACCCGGGCGTTGAGAATGATGGTGCTGTCGGAGCCGCTCGCGGCGCCCTGTAGGCTGAGCCAGACGGTATGGAAGGGGATGGCTTTGGAACCCAGCATCAGGCTGGCAATGATGCACAGCAACAACAACGCCAAGCCGATACCGAACCCGGCGATGCGTTTGAAGCCACTGGCGTAAGCTGCGTGCGGTGCGGACGAAAGCGTCCGCTCAGTCGGAGTGGGTACGTTCACACCGGTAACTCCTTTATGATTTTTATTCTCATTGTTATTTGCGTTCGTGAAGGGCGCCAATAGTAACACGAGTTTACGCCCGCATGCACCCGCCGGTTGGTGGCGAAGGCGCGTGGACGATGTTAATAACTATTGATATTTCAATTGATTGAATGTGAATGGTTGCCCCGTTTGCGAAAAGCGTCGGCAGGGGACTGGCCTGCCGACGGCGTGATTCAGGGCTTTTTGAACAGCCGTTCGATTTGGTTCAGCATGTTGGTGGCGCTGTAGTAATCGAGGCGGAAGGTATCGTTGCCGACGGCGTAGACGTGCCGCTGTTCCACCGGCTCCAGATGTTTGAGGAACGGGTTGGCCAGCACCTCTTGCACTTTGCGCTCATTGGTGGCGAACAGGATCAGGGTTTTGCCGTTCAGGCCTTCGGCCATTTTTTCGCCGGAGATCTGGATGATGTCATGGCGTTTACCCATGCTGGCGTTGCCTTTGGCGCTTTCCGGCGGGGTAGCCAGCTGGAAACCGAGCTGGGTCAGCAGCTTGCCTTGGGCGGAGCCCGGCGTCCACAGCATGGCTTCGCGGCCGTTGTCGGCATACACCAGCGGCGTGGTCGGCTGCGGCGGCAGGGTAATCGCCTGCTTCACTTGTTCCACGCGCTGCTCGAAACGATCTTCCGCCTGTTTGGCGCCGGCTTCGTGACCGGTGATCTCACCGAGCTCGCTGGCCAGCTGTTGCCAGCTTTTGTCGCCGTAATCGAGCACCAGCGTCGGCGCAATGGCGGACAGCTGATCGTACAGCTTCAGCGCCGAATCACCGCCGGTCGCGGCGACGACGATCAAATCCGGCGCAGCGGCGGCGACGGCTTCGGCATTGGGTTCCACCTGATACAGCCGTTCGACGTGGCGCTGTTTGGCCACTTCGCTCCATTGGGTAAAGAAGCCTTGTTGATCGGCCACCAGGGGATTTGGGCTGGTGGCGGCGCTGGCGACCACCGGGGCGTCGATAGCCAGTAACGTGCCGGTGATGGTGACGCTGGTGGATACGATGCGCTGCGGCGGTTTTTCCAGCGTGAACTTCCCTTTGGCGCTATCGATGGTGCGCGGCCAACTGCTGTCGGCAGCGGGGGCGGACGGTTTCTGCCCGTCGCTCTTGTCGTCCGGGCCGCAGCCGCTGAGCAACAGGCTGGAAGTGGCGATGAATGCAATTAACAGCTGACGTAAGGATAGGGTCATGAGCGGGCTCTTTCTTTCCTTGCACAAAGGCGTATCAATCCGCGTGCGGATCGCTGGGGAGTGTTTGCCCGCTAATTTACCATTCAAGCCGTCAAAATGATAACCATTCGTATCTCGTGTTTCCCAGGCAACCGCAGGCAGCTTTAACGAGGCCTGTCCATAATAGAGAGATGATAGAAGTTTCCTGTTTCGACTTAATCGATTAAGAGGGGGCGTATGGTTCGGGATGTTGAGTTTCGAACGGATCCTCATCCGGCTTTTCCTGTGTTGAACGAGCTATGGTTATCCGCTTGGGGAGAACCGCTACCGGCTGACATGCCGGCGATATTATCCCGCAGTTTGGCCCATATCGGCGCTTACGCAGAAGATGTGATGATTGGATTTGTGAATGTGGCTTGGGACGGTGGCAAGCACGCGTTTATTTTAGATACCTGCGTCCATCGTCATTATCAACGGCAGGGGGTGGCGACCGGGCTGGTTCAAGCGGCGATAGCGATCGCAAAAATGCGTGGAGCAAGCTGGCTGCACGTCGATTACGAACCCCATCTGACCGGTTTTTATTGCGGGTGCGGTTTTCGCCCTACCGCTGCAGGTTTAATTGATCTGACAAAGGGCCATGGCGGATGAGCGTTCACTGACGAGAGATAAAGAGGGCTGTATAATACGGTCTTTAGAAACGAAAAAAGCGCCAAAAGGCGCTTTTTTCTGAATTGGTGGGTCGTGCAGGATTGATTCGGCCTGTGGCCTCACCCTGCGGGCAACGCTGCGCGTTGTCGTATCGCTGCGCGATGCTCGAACCTGAACGCAGGATCTCACCCGCACGACTCAGTGGGCCATGTCAGTAAGAAGATAAAAGCAGATTCAGATGGCGCAGAAACGAAAAAAGCGCCAAAAGGCGCTTTTTTCTGAATTGGTGGGTCGTGCAGGATTCGAACCTGCGACCAATTGATTAAAAGTCAACTGCTCTACCAACTGAGCTAACGACCCGCAGAAGTGGTGGGTGATGACGGGCTCGAACCGCCGACCCCCTCCGTGTAAAGGAGATGCTCTACCAACTGAGCTAATCACCCACTTCAGGACTTCCAGGCACTGCTAAACGAGAGAATGATGGTGGGTGATGACGGGCTCGAACCGCCGACCCCCTCCGTGTAAAGGAGATGCTCTACCAACTGAGCTAATCACCCTCATTCGTTCTCATTTTTCTCAACAAGATGGTGGGCGATGACGGGCTCGAACCGCCGACCCCCTCCGTGTAAAGGAGATGCTCTACCAACTGAGCTAATCGCCCCGTCTTGTTGGAGTCGCATTATAGGGATAGTTCAAAGTGAGTCAACGGTTTTTAAAATGATTTCAATCGTTCGCCGCAAATTTAGGCAGGGCGCGATAATTATCGCCAACGGCGCCGATTCTTTGCGCAACGCTATGCGAAACTCGCCGCAAAACGCGCGAAATCGACCGGCGCAATATCGTGTCGGCGTTGAGGAATTAGCGCGTGGTGATACAATGTCGTCCACTCTTTTTTCAATTCCGAGCAATCGTCGGCCATCGCCGACACGCGTTGCGTAATAAGGCAGTGAACCCAATGAAAATCAAAACCCGTTTTGCACCGAGCCCGACCGGCTATCTTCACGTCGGCGGCGCGCGTACCGCACTTTATTCCTGGTTGTTCAGCCGCCATGCGGGCGGTGAGTTCGTTCTGCGTATCGAAGATACCGATCTGGAACGCTCTACCCAGGACGCGATCGACGCAATTATGGATGGCATGAACTGGTTGAACCTGGATTGGGATGAAGGCCCGTACTTCCAGACCAAGCGTTTCGATCGCTACAACGCGGTCATCGACGAAATGCTGGAGCAGGGCACGGCCTATAAATGCTATTGCTCCAAGGAACGCCTGGAAGCGCTGCGCGAGAAGCAGATGGAAAACGGCGAGAAGCCGCGTTACGACGGCCACTGCCGCGACAGCCAGTGCAGCCACACCGACGACGAGCCGCACGTGGTGCGCTTCCGCAACCCGCAGGAAGGGTCGGTGATCTTCGACGATAAAATTCGCGGCCCGATCGAATTCAGCAACCAGGAGCTGGACGATCTGATCATCCGCCGCACCGACGGTTCGCCAACCTATAACTTCTGCGTCGTTGTCGATGACTGGGACATGGAAATCACCCACGTGATCCGTGGCGAAGACCACATCAACAACACCCCGCGCCAGATCAACATTCTGAAAGCGCTGGGCGCGCCGGTGCCGGAATACGCGCACGTGTCGATGATCCTCGGCGACGACGGTAAAAAGCTGTCCAAACGTCACGGCGCCGTGGGCGTGATGCAGTACCGCGACGACGGCTATCTGCCGCAGGCGCTGCTGAACTACCTGGTGCGTCTGGGCTGGTCCCACGGCGATCAGGAGATCTTCTCCATCGACGAGATGAAAGAGTTCTTCACGCTGGAAGCGATCAACAAATCCGCCAGCGCGTTCAACACCGAGAAGCTGCAGTGGCTGAACCACCACTACATCAACCATATGCCGGCGGAAGAAGTGGCGGTGCATCTGGCATGGCACGTTGAGCAACTGGGCATTGAAACCCGCAACGGGCCGGAACTGAAGGACATCGTCAAGCTGCTGGGCGAGCGCTGCAAGACGCTGAAAGAGATGGCGGAGTCTTGCCGTTACTTCTACGAAGACTTCAGCGAGTTCGACGCCGACGCCGCCAAGAAGCACCTGCGTCCGGTCGCGCGTCAGCCGCTGGAAGCGGTGCGCGCCAAGCTGGCCGCCATCACCGTCTGGACGCCGGAAAACGTGCACGACGCCATTCAGGGCACGGCGGATGAGCTGGGCGTCGGCATGGGTAAAGTCGGCATGCCGCTGCGTGTCGCGGTGACCGGCGCCGGCCAGTCGCCGGGCATGGACGTGACCGTGCATGCGATCGGCCAGAAGCGTTCGCTGCAGCGTATCGATATGGCGCTGGCTTACATCGCCGAGCGTGAAGCCCAAGCCTGATTAGGCTGATACGCCTTAAAGAAAAAGCCCCGTGGAGCGATCCCGGGGCTTTTTTATTGCGCTTTGTCAGGCTTGTTCGCTAGCCGGCAAACCCGGACGGTAGGCGAGGAAATACATCAACCCGACAAAGCCGGCGCCGCCCAGCGCATTGCCGAGAAATACCGCGACGAAATTAGGCAGATACTGCTCCCAGCCCATGCCGCCGGCAAAGATGGCCGCCGGGATGATGAACATATTCGCCACCACGTGCTGGAAGCCGATGGCGACAAAAGCCATGACCGGGAACCACATGCCGATCACTTTGCCCGGCACATCTTTGCTGGCGAAGGCTAACCACACCGCCAGGCATACCAGCCAGTTGCAGCCGACGCCGGAAATGAAGGCGTGCAGGAAGTCCGCATCCACTTTGGCCTGCGCGATCGCCAGCGTCTTATGTGAAAACGCGCCTTCGGTCAGGCCCAGCAGGTGGCCGAAGAAGTAGGCGACGGCCACGCTGCCGGCGAAGTTGGCCAGGGTGACCCAAAACCAGTTGCGCAGCACGGCGATGGCGGGAATTTCACGGGCGAACCAGGCCATTGGCAAGGTCATCATGTTGCCGGTCAGCAGTTCGCCGCCGGCCAGAATGGTCAGGATCAAACCGATAGGGAAGACCGCGGCGCCCAACAGCGCGCCGAAAGAGCCCCATTCGGCCGGCAGGGTGCCGATGACGTGAATATCCAGCAGGAAGCCGGTGGCGATAAAGGCGCCGGCGAGAAAGCCCAGAATCAGCAGATTAGCGAGAGGGGCGCGGCTTTTGTTTACCCCGGCCTGAACGGCGAGGGCGGCGATTTCTTTTGGTGAATGCAAAGACATGACGGACTCGGTTTATAGTAATAAAGTTTATGGCGCGGGCAGTCTATGCCGCTCGGGAGCCCGACTCAAGCGCATTTCGCTAACATTCCGTTAATTAAAAATCAACGTGATATGCAGGGTCTTTTGCCATTTTGAGAAGTAGCGCGCAAAATGGATGAACTCTGCGCAAAGTGATGATTTTTTGGCGCCAAAGATGCTGATTTGGCGGCTTTTTCAACGCTTGATTCAGTAATTCAATTTAGCCGTTGACAGCTTTGAGCGGGTTTCATATTATGCGCCCCGTTCACAGCACAAAGTGATTGTGGAACGGGGCTATAGCTCAGCTGGGAGAGCGCTTGCATGGCATGCAAGAGGTCGACGGTTCGATCCCGTCTAGCTCCACCAACCTTCTTCTCAGAGAGGTTGGGGAATACCGTAACGCCGGTCAACGCGTACCACTTTTGTGGGGCTATAGCTCAGCTGGGAGAGCGCTTGCATGGCATGCAAGAGGTCGACGGTTCGATCCCGTCTAGCTCCACCACCATTTGAAAAGCCGACCTTAGGGTCGGCTTTTTGCTTTATATCCTTTTAGCTGCCTTTGTCCGCTACTTTTACGCAAAATTTTTCCTTGATACCCTCGCTAGACGTTGCCACTATTCCGTCCGCTTTTGTCTTGGCACGTCATAACAATACTAAAATCAGCGATATGAGACGGTGAAATGCGCGATGCCATTGACTTCTCCCGGCGTGATTTTCTCTTCAGTTTGGTAATATTGCACACTGAGTGGGATTTCATTCATCCCTATTAATGTTTCGTTTAATACGTTGGTTGCGGAACCCAGTTCAAAGGGAACGCCGTTGTGCAGAATCTGTAGGCCCACGCCGGTGGCGGACTCTGTGGAGGGCGTAATCGCCAAGACTTGATGATGGCCATTAACCGTTTCCCCGCGTATTTCCAAATCAACTTTTGTGTTGGCATTGCACTCTAGAGCGATGTTAAAGGGAGTATTCCCGGCCACGCTGCCGGGACCGGAAAATACCCGCCGATTAACCTTGTCTAAAATAACCTGTTTCGACGGCGTGTTCAGGCGACAGCCCTCGACGGCAATATTGACGGCAGGATAATAAACGTGACCCAATCTCCTGGCATTTGAGGCTCTTAAGCAGGCATAGTTGAAAAAGAAAGGCGCGAACGAGGGCATGGTGCCAGGCTGTATATCGCCTGTCTTGATCAGATAATGTTTAAAGTTAGCGCCCAGGATATAGCCGACAGGCGTCTCACGGGGGCCATAGAACTCGATGAGGCCCGGTTTGTCATTAAGCGACATGGCAATGCCGACGCCCTTCCAACTCGTTTGATAGACAGTGATGCCATTGTACTTTAAGTCTGTCGCAGTCAGGTCGGAGAAGGGCTGCATAACCAAGTCGCCACGCTCACCCAAGGAGAAGCCCGTGTTATTTTCCAGTAATTTTACTGAAAAGTAAGATTCTCCCTGGCCGATAAGATCGCCTATTTGGGCGCCAGCCGGGACGGTAATGCCGGATTGCTCGATGCGTAGTGGATTGTGCCATATTGCACGGCAATCACCGTCTCCCTTGGCTGAAAAAGAAAATAACAAGACCAGAATGCTTACGGTTTTGGCGATCTGTGCGGCTGTGATTAGCCTTGATGTCGTCATGCTGATGTCCTTTGGCGATGTTCTCTCGCAGATGATTTATCAGTCTGCTTGTTACTGGCTACCATGTTCTAAAATTTAATATGGCAAGCGATAGTGGTTTATCGTGTTTGTCTTATTCACACTGCAAGTTAATACGCTTAATTCTTGAGGTAGGGGTGTTAGGGGCAATATTGTAATTACCCTGGCAACCTCTTTCTGCTCCCCAGCTCAACGCTATTGTTCCTGAGTCGGGCATGCCGCTCATATAAACCGTGTTGTTATTGCCGACGATGCCCGTCTTTCCTCGGTCGGTAAGCAATGTCGCAACGGCGCCGAAAGGAATCGCTGTACTCTGGTGGGCAACGTTAAAAATAATGCGATTGCCGATTTGAGAGGCAAAGTTGGCAACAACAATCGCACCTTTCGTCGGGATGACCGTTTGGCTATTTTTTTCTATTTCAACAGAGTCATCAAAGGATTGCGGATTTAAATTAATTCGATTCTTATGATAGCTGCTGATATAGGGCACCACGGCGTAACCTCGCCAATCAGTCGTTACACCGGTACTGTTGATGACTTCAACATCGCGTGCATTTGGCACCTCAACTAAAGCAATAGTGTCACCCAGCGATTGGGACAATGTAATGCCGTTGCGATGAGCCACCGCGCCGCCTCGCAGACTGTAGTTTATTCGCTGCATATCTTTATCAAAGCTGTATCCGGCACCAATTTCGCCATATCTGCTGCGATAATTAACAGAGCTGTTGCCAGCGTTGCCGGGGCGATTGCTGCTTTGGGATGCAGAAACGTTATAACTGAGCTGATTATTTTCCAGCGCGGTTCCGCTTAACCCCAGTTGTTGATTGAGTTTTCCTTTGCTGCTCTTGCTCGAGGTATAATTTACCCAGCTGTTTGATTGCCATTTGTTCAGTGGGATCTGAACATTGAGCGTGGCGATCTTGTCGGGCCTGTCCGTATAGCGGCTGCTATTGTAGCCGAACCCAATATTGCAGCTCACCCCAAATTGGTTCGTGGAGAATCCCATTAGAACGTTTCGTTCAACGGCGTCGCTGTGCCAATAGCTCTGTTGGTAACCATTGATATATAAACTGCCAAAGTCTCGTATAGGCTGATTAATATTGATAACCAACTTGTTTCTTTTTACGCCGCGTGTCAGCCACTTTCTTTTAAGATTGGCATTCATATCATTTAGTTGCGAAAAGCTTAAGTAGCCTGACGTTGAGTATTGATAGCCGGCCAGCGTAAAGTTGGTACCCGTTGTTTCAATATTTTTTGCATACTGGATACGATATTGTTGCCCATTACGATCCTGCCCGGTGACCAACCGGCTTTTGCTATGCGTGACATCTGCAGAGAGGGAGCCCAGCAACCCCAGACTGCTGCCAATGCCGAAAGAGATTCCCTGGTGTTTTTCTGAAATAATGGCACCGCCATAGAGTGTTTTATCATCTTTAAGACCATAAATTACGGATGACTGCAGGAACTTAGCATTTTGGCTATCGTCCCGTGCAGAGCGATATTCTCCGATTGTGAGTTCATTTTTTTTCATGTCCTCCCTGAGCATAATGGGAACGGAGGAAAAAGGCTGAAAGAAACTCCTTTCTGAACCATCCGCTTCTTTGATGATCACCTGTAACCCACCGCTGGAAGTGGTAGGGTAAATATCAGTTATCTCAAAACTCCCCGCAGGCACATATGTTTGATAAATCATATAGCCATTTTGTTTTATAGTGATCTCTGCATTGCTTTGCGCTATGCCTCTCACCGTCGGGGCAAACCCTCTCTGGCTATCGGGCAACATGCTCGGATCGCTTGCCAGTTTCACTCCGCGAAATTGGAAACTGTCAAAAACGTCGCCGGATGTTGAACTATCGCCAATGGTCAGCGTGTTTTTACTGTCCCTAAAGCTGCGTTCGGCATAGGTGTTAATGCTTTTCCACTTGGCGCTGTTTTGGCTTGAGTAGGTGGCATAGTTTCTAAAGCGCCAGGCATCATAGTTGAAACCGCTGCGCAAATTTAAGTATTGATTATCTTTATTTTTCGCTTTCCGCGTCTCGGTACCGCTAAAACTGTAATCTAACAAAAAGGCGCGGATGCCATCATCCCAAAGTGCAGGGTTAACCCAGTCCCTGGGATGATTTTCAATGTATGCCTGTGGGATATTTAAATCCAATCTTTGTTTGTTAAAATCAAAAACAGCCTGGCTGCCAGGAATAATTTCACTGATGGGGGATGCCGCCAGTTCACTGTCATTGACTGTTTTTATTTTATCCATGCGAACCCCCCAAGAATCGAGATCGCTGCGATGGATGCGGGGCTGCAAAATGCCTTCTGCATGATAGAAAGACACTTTTTGATTGGCAAAAAACACGTTGTTCACATAGATATCTACCCAGTAATCGCCCGGCAGTTGATGACTCGCGTTATTAAATTTGGATAAGTCAACAATAGTCTGATGATTCCTGTTTAATGCCGAGGGGTCAAAATAATCTTCAGCGAGAGCCGCAGGTGAAGAAAGAACACAAAAGAACAACACCGATGTTTTATGAGTGGTATTATTTCTTATCATCATTTTTGCATCCCCTTGCAAATTTACTATAGTGGTGCGCTTATCGCCTGAGTTATTCCCCCATAATCATTGATCGCTTGCCATCTTATTTCTTTACCATGAATTTCTTTTGGCAATAACCACTTCTTAGTGCTCTGCGGCGCAATCATGTCGGCCTCTTTCACTTCTTTACCATCGATGCTTACAGAGTAAAAAGAGACGTGGAATGGCGTTGGGTTTTTTGCCTCTAAGGTTTTTCCTTTCAGTGAGAAACGAATTTTTTTGTAGGCGTCAATGGCTTCATCTTTTGATAGATGTTTAGGCCTGTAAAATATTTTTATTCTGTTTTGAACGGTAATGAGTAACTTGTTCTCTTTTGATTTTTGGGTTGATGGTATCGATCTTACGCTTAACCAATATATTGATTCTTTATGCTGCGGCAGGTTATCTCCAGAATAAATAATTCTAAGGATGTTCTCTTGCTCTGCCTCCAACCTGAATAAGGGGGGCGTAACAATAAATGGAACCTCTTTTTTATCGTCAGATGAGAAACTTTCTACCCATGTTTGAATAAGTACGGGGCTATTTTTATCTTGATTACTGACTGAAATGTTCGCTTCTTTTTTACTTTCTTCGTATACGATACGAGTACCGCCTAGCGTTACGCTTGCCGAGGCGCCGTATGAAAAAAATAATATTGCCAGCAAATAATATTTACTCTGTTTCATAAGCAAGCCGTCCTTGATGGCGCGTGCTATCAGGCCGGCAATATTTGCTGACCTGATAGACTAAGATGATCAGTTATAAGAGATGCTGAATTGTGTCGTGGCATTCGCCGGTCCGACGGTGACGGTGTCTGATGTCGCCATGTATTTCGCGACATAGGTAAAGACATTGCTGATATCTTTTTGCACACTCTGCGCTGTAGAAAATGAAGCCATTGGAATTTGCGTGGTGCCATCGGCCTCATAGATGGCTACGCCAAGACCCGTGGCCACGCCTTTCTCCGCATTGAGTGACAACAATGTCGAATTGCCTTGTGCGTATGCGCCGTCGAATTTTACCGACGCTTTTGTTACCGATTCAGGGCAGCCGGCTAAGGCAATGCTGAATTTTGTCGGCAGAGCGGTATCGCCAGCGGTCTTGAATGCCTTAGCGCTGATGTTGCCCATTGGAATGGTTTGGTTGGCACTGCCTGCTTCAACTGTGCAGGTTTGGTCGGTGACATTACCGGTAAAGTTTATGGTGCCGTCTGCTGCGGTAGCTGTGGCAATGACGGACATTGCCAAAGGAATGCCGGCAAGCAGTAGGGATCTCTGCATATGCTTATTCATATAAATATCCTTGTATAGTAACTGCGCGTAAATTATAAATTTTCAACCATCACGCTATCATATGTAAATGGGTGATAAACCCCCTCTTTTCAGGTGATTGATGCCATCATTAACATGTTAAGTTCTTATAACATTCTTGTTTTTGTTTTTTTATTGGATTTTTATTCTGTCACTAGACCTCCTTGCGGGTGTGATTTGTTAATGAAATTCAGTCTACATGAAAAAAAAATCAGCAGTCTTAATGTGCGCCAATATCGATATTTTTAGAGTATAATTCTACACATATGGTTTTTTATGCTAAGTGATTGCGAATTCATCTCAAATTTCAGCAACGTGAATAGTTTTATATTCTGATTAACTGCGTGATAGTTAATATGCTAATTAATGTTGACTGTTTGTATCTATTGACATTGATGTTGTTTTCTTGAAGAAACTATTGTTAGTGTTTCGTTACTATTGGATGAGGTTATCCATGAAAAAAAATAAAAATATCGCAATTGTGGGTGGCGGCGGGGTAACTGCGGTAATGACGGCCCTGGCTTGCGCCAGAAAAGGAATTTCCGTCGATTTCTTCCTTGATGACAGTGATTATGATGACTTTAAAACCTCCTTTGGAAATCATTGTCTGTGGCGACGCATTCACGAGAATAATCAACGCCTCAGCCGTTTTTCCACGCAGTCACAATGGATGTGGGAAAAGTTTATTCTGTCCTCCAGCGGAGAGTTTGGCAGAAAAGAGAAAATGATTCGTATTATCGAAAGATCAGAAGTCGCTCATCTTGCCCGCCTTTACGAACAGCATGACTTGCCCTATGAGGTGCAGAATTGTGGTGATGATGGGGCCATCAATTTTCCCTCTTTCATTAACTGCAAAAACAAATCTGTTTTTGTGAGTTATGACTCCATTCTGCTAAACACGGCAGAGATTTTTTCCTACTTTCAGGATGAGCTGGCGTTCTTTACCAGTGTCAATGTTTTTAGAAACAAAAACATTGGAGACTTAAACAGCATTGAAAGTGGTGTGATTTTTTTTGATGAAAACAAGCGTATATATGACACTATTATAAAATTCACAAATGGCTATAAGATCAATGAGATAAGTTCAATTTATCAAGTTTGCCCTGCCGTGAATCGGGTATTTAGAGATTATTATCTTTCCCACTCGGTGGGAAATCTTCTCTCGCCGATACTGATAACGGAAAAAGAGTACAATCTATGGGTTGTCCCTTCTGTTGATGGGACTGTCATTAGAGTGGGGGCTGATGTGCATGTCCCGCAATCCGCTGACTTGCTGATGCGAAGTTTAGATATTGATGCTTATTGTGATCGCAGGAAGTTGGACATTATATCCGAATCATTGTTTACCATTATCTCTTCCTTTTCCTATGCGGAAGGAACCTTGGCGGTCGTACCCTGTTGGACGGCGAGTGAGGATAATAAAAAAATCGTGGTTGTTGAAAGTGTAGATTCTTATTACAACGCGTCGCCAATTATTTCTGAGGAAATTACAACGCTGTTAGCGAATTCCTTCAACTAACGTTATTTCATAAAATCAACTCAGAATAAAGACACGCCTTGTCCATAGCCGAAAGGATGTGCTCATCGCCATTGCAATGATATAGCGTTTATCTCATTGCGATATGGGAACGCGCAGGCTCTAAATTAACGGGAGAAGCGATTCTTTCAACGCGTTGCCTTTGTATATAAACCGGCATAAGCGGCGTTATGGCTTGGCGCTAACCGATTTTGAGATTGACTTCCGCTTTGCGGAAGGACGAGTTACTAAGGGCTGAAGAATAATAAAAAAGGCGCCTGCAGGCGCCTTATCATTGCTGTAAATTTCAGGCTTAGCCCAGCACCAGACCCGCGATGGAAGCGGACAGGATGCTGACCAGCGTAGAGCCGTAGACCAGCTTCAGACCGAAGCGGGACACTACGTTGCCCTGGTGTTCGTTCAGGCCCTTGATCGCGCCGGCCACGATGCCGATGGAAGAGAAGTTGGCGAAGGACACCAGGAACACCGACAGGATCCCCAGACTGCGCGGCGACAGCTCGGCAGAGACTTTCTGCAGTTCCATCATGGCCACGAATTCGTTGGAAACCAGCTTGGTGGCCATGATGCTGCCGACCTGCAGGGCTTCGTGCTTAGGAATACCCATGATCCAGGCGAACGGATAGAAGAAGTAGCCGAGGATTTCCTGGAAGCTCAGGCCGAAGATGGCGCTGAACACGCCGTTAAGCGCGGCGATCAGGGCGATGAAACCAATCAGCATCGCGGCGACGATAATCGCTACTTTGAAGCCGGCCAGGATGTATTCGCCCAGCATTTCAAAGAAGCTCTGGCCTTCGTGCAGGTTGCCGAGGTGCAGCTCTTCTTCTTTATTGGTGTCGTACGGGTTGACCAACGACAGCACGATAAAGGTGCTGAACATGTTCAGTACCAGCGCCGCCACCACGAACTTGGCGTCCAGCATGGTCATGTAGGCGCCGACGATGGACATGGACACCGTAGACATCGCGGTAGCCGCCATGGTGTACATGCGCTTTTCCGACATCTTGCCCAGGATATCCTTGTAGGCGATGAAGTTTTCGGATTGGCCCAGGATCAGCGAGCTGACGGCGTTGAACGACTCCAGCTTGCCCATGCCGTTCACTTTCGACAGCACGGTACCGATAATGCGGATGATGAAAGGCAGCACTTTGATGTACTGCAGAATACCGATCAGCGCCGAAATGAAGACGATCGGGCACAGCACCTTCAGGAAGAAGAACGCCAGGCCTTTGTCGCCCATGCCGCCGAACACGAAATCAGTCCCTTGTCCCGCAAACCCGAGCAGTTTGTCAAACAGCGCGGCGAATCCTTTTACGAAGCCCAAACCCGCTTCCGAATGCAGGAAAAAGTAGGCCAGCAGTACTTCGATAACCAATAATTGAATAACATAGCGAATGCGGATGCTTTTGCGATCGCGGCACACCAACAGGGCCAGGATCGCCACCACCACTATCGCCAACGCAAAGTGCGCAATATGGGACATGTTTGCTCCAAATTTGAGGCAGGCTGAATTTCGGCTGTCATTTTATGTAACGCTACGTTTAAAAACGAGACTTCTATTGCAAATATGGAAAATCATAGTGGGAGTTCTCCTAAAGTGTTGCGCAAAAGCATAAAAAATCAAGATGTTAACTCAGACATAGGAAATTCGTATTCTTGTGCTAACCTGTCTTTCAGGGGTATTGCAGCCAAAATCCCAACCCAAAAGCACGGAAATCGGCAAGTACGGTGTCGAACCCTTCGATAAAACCGTTAATGTTGGCTATTGCAGAGATAAGTTTTACCACTCTAAATGCGCTTGATAATTATTATCATTTATATAGAGTGGAGATAAACGTAATTTCAGTAAGGGTTCAACATATGCTGAACAGTCGCGTGGTTGAAACCACCTCCGGTCGCTCCGCCAGAAAAATCAAACTCTCGCTGATGGGGCCCGCCTTCATCGCCGCTATCGGCTACATCGACCCCGGCAACTTCGCCACCAATATCCAGGCCGGCGCCTCGTTCGGCTATAGCCTGTTGTGGGTCGTGGTCTGGGCCAACGTGATGGCGATGCTGATCCAGCTGTTGTCCGCCAAGCTGGGGATCGCCACCGGAAAAAACCTGGCCGAGCATATTCGCGATCGCTTTCCGCGGCCGGCGGTATGGGCCTATTGGGTTCAGGCGGAGATTATCGCCATGGCGACCGATCTGGCCGAATTCATCGGCGCGGCGATCGGCTTCAAACTGCTGCTCGGCGTCTCCTTGTTGCAGGGCGCGGTGCTGACCGGCATCGCCACCTTTTTAATTCTGATGCTGCAAAAGCGTGGACAAAAGCCGCTGGAATGGGTGATCGGCGGCCTGCTGCTGTTCGTCGCCGCCGCTTACATCGTCGAGCTGGCGTTTTCCCAGCCGCAGCTTGCGCCGCTGCTGAAAGGCATGGCGTTGCCCGATTTGCCCAACGGCGACGCGGTATTCCTGGCCGCCGGGGTATTGGGTGCCACCATCATGCCGCACGTGATCTATCTGCATTCGTCGCTCACCCAAGTTGGCGGTGAGCACGATAAGGCGGAGCGCTATGCCGCCACCAAAGTCGACGTCGCCGTCGCCATGACCATCGCCGGTTTCGTTAACCTGGCGATGATGGCCACTGCCGCCGCCGCGTTTCATTTCAGCGGCCACAGCGGCATCGCCGATCTTGACGTGGCCTATCTGACGCTGCAACCGCTGCTCGGGCAAGCCGCCGCCACCGTGTTTGGCCTGAGCCTGGTGGCCGCCGGTCTTTCTTCCACCGTGGTGGGCACGCTGGCGGGGCAGGTGGTGATGCAAGGGTTCGTGCATTTCCATATCCCGCTGTGGCTGCGCCGAGCGGTGACCATGCTGCCGTCGTTTATCGTCATCATGCTGGGAGTGGACGCCACGCGCATTCTGGTGCTGAGCCAGGTGCTGCTCAGCTTCGGCATTGCGCTGGCGCTGGTGCCGCTGCTGGCTTTCACCGGCAATCGGGCGCTGATGGGGGAGATGGTTAACGGCCCCGTGGTGCAAAACCTGGGCAAGCTGATCGTGTTGGTGGTGGTGGGGTTGAATGGCTACTTGCTGATCGGCAGTGTGCTGTAGGCGAAAACAGTGCGGGCCGGCGTTGCGCCGGCCCGTTGTCGTTAATCGCGGTCGTCATCGCCGTGGCGGCGCCAGCGATCGCGGTCATGATCGTGGTGGTGTTTTTTCTCTTTCTTCCAGTAATGCTTGTCGCAATGATGGTCGCATTTGTAATAGCGCCCGTCGCGCGAGTAGTAATATTTGCGCCAGTAGTCGCGGTCGCGCCAGCGATAGCCATCCCAGTAATAGCCGCGCGGGCTGCGATCGCCGAGATAGCGTCCCTGATGGCCTTGCCACCAGTCGCGATCGCGCCAGTCGTAACCGTCCCAGTAACGGCCGCGATTGTCCTGATCGCCGATGCGCAATGAAACGCCCGGCATCAGATCGATGCTGATCCCTTCGGCGTGCGCCTGCTGTGCGGCGGGCAGTACCGTCGCCGCCAAGATGGCGGCCAAGAGCAGAGGTTTAAACATGACTTCTCCTTTCCGCTTGCGCGGCCTGGCCGTTGATCACTTTATGAAGCGCGTTCATCAGTTTAAAAAACGGCCTTATCGTTATTTTTACTGCAATATCGGCATCATAGCGCCGGCGCATGGGGTTGAATCTGAGAGCCACTCTGAAAAGGGCGCCGGAGGTCGAGATTTGAGATTTTTCTGGGGCATCGCCGCTCAATTGAGCGGCGGAATTTGTAAGCGATTACAATAAAATGTTCTCGATCTGCGCAAGCTCTTCTTCAGTGAAGTGACGATTGGCCAGCATGCCCACCGCGTCTTCTATCTGCGCAGTCTTGCTGGCGCCGATCAGCACCGAGGTGACGCGATCGCCGCGCAGCACCCAGGCCAGCGCCATCTGCGACAGCTTCTGCCCGCGTTGCCGCGCCAGCGCATCGAGGCGGCGCACCTTGTCCAGTCGGTCGGCGGTCAGCTGTTCCGGCTGCAGGAAACGGCTGCCGCTGGCGGCACGGGAATCTTGCGGGACGCCGTGCAGATAACGATCGGTCAGCAGGCCGCCCGCCAGCGGGGAGAAGGCGATCGCGCCGACGCCATGATCCGCCAGCGTATCCAGCAATTCCGCCTCCGGCCCGCGTTCAAACATCGAATACTTGGGCTGGTGGATCACGCACGGCGTACCGAGCCGCTGCAGGATGTCGAACGCCTGGCGCGCGCGCTCGGCCGGGTAGTTGGACAAACCGACATACAGCGCTTTGCCCTGGCGCACCAACAGATCCAGCGCCGCCATGGTTTCTTCCAGCGGCGTGTCCGGGTCCGGCCGATGGTGATAAAAGATATCCACATACTCCAATCCCATGCGCCTGAGGCTCTGATCGAGGCTGGCGACCAGGTACTTTTTCGAGCCCCAATCGCCGTAGGGGCCGGGCCACATGGTGTAACCGGCTTTGGATGAGACGATCAGCTCGTCGCGCCAGGCCCGCAGATCGGCGTTGAGAATGCGGCCAAAGTTTTCCTCGGCGGCGCCGGGCGGCGGGCCGTAGTTGTTGGCCAGATCGAAGTGGGTTATGCCGCGATCGAAGGCGCAGCGGATCAGGGCGCGGGCGTTGTCGTACCGCGTGGCGTCGCCAAAGTTGTGCCATAGCCCGAGCGAGACGGCGGGCAGCTTCAATCCGCTGCGGCCGCAGCGCCGGTATTCCATATCTTGATAACGCGAGGGGGAGGCTGAGTAGGACATCGTGATCCTTTGTCGGCGAAGAAGTGGCGTGTTTTGAGTGTATGCGTTTTCACAACGTGCCGTCGAGGGGGCGATCACAAGGCCGGCATGTAACGCCAGGTTGCCGCTCGACACGGAAAGCGCTGTTCGAAAATTAACCGGCATCTTCGATACTTAAAGATAATCGCTTCAGCTGCAGACAGGTGATGATCATGACTCAGATCTACACGGTGGCCGATTATCTGCTCGATCGTCTGGCCCAGATTGGCATCCGCCACGTCTTCGGCGTGCCGGGGGATTACAACCTGCAATTCCTCGATCACGTCATCGCTCATCCGCAAATCACCTGGGTAGGCTGCGCCAACGAACTGAACGCCGCCTACGCCGCCGACGGCTATGCGCGTTGCAAACCGGCCGCGGCGCTGCTCACCACCTTCGGCGTCGGGGAGCTGAGCGCGCTGAACGGCGTGGCCGGCAGTTATGCCGAATACCTGCCGGTGATCCACGTGGTGGGCACACCGGCGCAGCGTGCCCAGCGCGCCGGCGATTTGCTGCACCATTCGCTGGGCGATGGCGACTTCACTCACTTTGCGCGGATAGCCAAAGAAGTCAGCGTCGCACAGGCCAACCTGACCGCCGACAACGCCGCCAGGGAGATTGACCGCCTGATCGATGCCGCCTTGCTGGAGCATCGTCCGGTTTATCTGATGCTGCCCAGCGACGTAGCGGAAGCGCCGCTGCCGGCCAAACCGGCGCCGCTGATGCTGCGCCAGGCCAGGCTGTCGCGGAGCGCATTGCAGGCGTTTATCGCCGCAGCGCGTGAAAAGCTGCAATCGGCGCGGCAAGTGTCATTGTTGGCGGACTTTCTGGCGGACCGCTTTGGTGTTGAAACGGCGCTGGATAACTGGATGCAGGAGGTGGCTATCCCGCACGCCACGCTGCTGCTCGGCAAGGGCGTGCTGGATGAGAACCGCGACGGTTTTGTCGGCACCTACAGCGGCGGCGCCAGCGCTGCGGCGACCAAAGCGCTGATTGAAAATGCCGATGTCGTGATCACCGTTGGCGTGCGTCTCACCGACACCATTACCGGAGGATTCACGCATCATCTGCCGGCGGAAAAATGCATCGATATCCAACCGTTCGAAGCCTGGGTCGGTCGTCAACGGTTCAGCCGCATCCCGATGTGCGCCGCCGTGCAGGCGCTGCACCGCCTGACTCTGTCGCTGGCGTCGCGCTGGCCGTTGCCGACGATCGGCCGTCCGGCGCTGCTGGAAGGCGATGGGGAAGGGTTGGATCAGCACGCCTTCTGGCGGCAGATACAGGATTTCCTGCGGCCGGGGGATATCGTGCTGGCCGAGCAGGGCACGGCCTGTTTCGGCGCCGCGACCTTGACGCTGCCGCGCGGCAGCCGGATGATCGTGCAGTCGCTCTGGGGCTCGATCGGCTATACCTTACCGGCGACTTTCGGGGTGCAAACCGCCGAACCACAGCGCCGGGTGGTGCTGTTGATCGGCGACGGCGCCGCGCAATTGACCGTGCAGGAGCTGGGATCGATGCTGCGCGACGGGCTTAAACCGGTGATCTTCGTGCTGAATAATCAGGGCTACACGATTGAACGCGCTATCCACGGGCCGGAGCAGAGTTACAACGACATCGCCCGGTGGAACTGGACGCAGCTGCCAACGGCATTGGCCGGTGGGCGGCCGGTGACGGCGTTGCGGGTCAGTCAGCCGGAGGCGCTGCGCCAGGCGCTGAGTGAGGCGGCGCAGGGCGACCGGCTGGCTTTCATCGAAGTGATGCTGCCGAAGATGGATATTCCCGAACTGCTCGATACGATCTCGCGCGTTATTCAGTCGCGCAACGCCGCCGCCTGAGCCGCGTCGTCTTCCAGCAATCGCTCCAGCATCCAGTACCCCGCCGGGCCCGGCGGGGTCAGTTTGGACCATACCGCATCCACCGAAATCAGTTTGGGCCAGCCGCGCGGGCGCAGCTGGGTGAGCCTGCCGTGGCCGTATTGTTGCACCAGCCAGTGCGGCAGCACCGCCCAACCGAATCCCTGTTCCGCCATCTCCAGCAACAGCAGATAGCTGGGCGCCGACCAGACCAGCCCGCCTTGTCTGGCCGCTTCGGCGCCGGTGTAAGTGTTCAGGATCAGCTGACGGGTGCTGGATAATTGCTCCGGGGTCGGCGCGGCGACCTGCGCCAGCGGATGCTGATGGGCGACGAACAACCCCATTTCGGTCTGCTCAGGCAGGCGGGAGAAGGCGATATCCGGCGGATAGGTTTTTTGCACTTCCACCATGCCCAGCTGTGCGCGGCCGCTTTGCAGCAGATCGATGACGTCGCCTTCCTCGGCGATCATCCATTCCAGCTCAATCTCCGGGTAACGTTGTTCAAACCGCTGCATCAGGCTGTCGTGATGCTTCGGTTGGTAGGTATCGGAAAATACCATGCTCAGGCGCGGTTCGACATTGCCCGCCAGCTGAATGCTCAGCGCGTCGAGCCGCTCGCTGGCGGCGAGGATCTCCTGCACGTGCCCCAGCACCTTGCGGCCGGCAGCGGTGAGCACCGGTTGGCGCGCGCTGCGATCGAACAGCGTCAATGCCAGGTCGGCTTCCAGATTGGCGATGGCGGTGCTGACGGTGGATTGGCTTTTGCGCAGCTTGCGCGCGGCGGCGGAAAATGAGCCGAGGGCGGCGGCTTCAACGAACGCCTGTAACGCTTCCGGTGAATAGTGCATATATCTACTTTATAGATGGAACCTATTTTTAATCTACCCAAAAAAGCGATGATAATCACCTGGCTTTCGCAACAACTGTTGAAAAAAAGGTGATGTATGCAACTGCAAAACAAGTCTCTCATTGAACGTATCGTCCACGCCGTCGGTTTCGAGGCCATCGCCGTGATGGTTTGCGCCCCGCTGGGCGCGTGGCTGCTGAACCGCTCAATGGTGCAGGTCGGTGCGTTGGCGGTGATGCTGTCCACCGTCGCGATGCTGTGGAACATGGTTTACAACACGGTGTTCGACCGCCTGTGGCCGGTCAGCCGGGTGGTGCGTAACCTGAAGGTGCGTGCGCTGCACGCCGTCGGCTTTGAAGCCGGTTTTATTCTGATCGGCGTGCCGATCGCCGCCTGGATGCTGAGCATTTCCTGGGCGCAGGCGTTTATGCTGGAAATCGGTTTCTTCCTGTTCTTCCTGCCGTACACCATGGCCTACAACTGGCTGTACGACACGCTGCGCCAGCGCTGGTTCGAAGCGCGCCAGCCGATCAATTCCGGCGCCAAATAAGGCGTCGTCAGCCCGGCGATTCTCAGGTAAGGTCAGAGGATCGTCGGAAAATGCTGAGGAATGAAGGATGAAAGTGTTGGGTCTGCTGGGCGGCATGAGTTGGGAATCCACCATTCCGTATTACCGCACCATCAACGAGCAGGTAAAGGCGCGCCTCGGCGGGCTGCATTCGGCCAAAATCGTGCTCTACAGCGTCGATTTTCAGGAGGTTGAACGCTTGCAGCACCAGGGCGATTGGGATGGCGCCGGCCGGCTGCTGGCCGCCGCCGCCGTGGCTTTGCGCGCCGCCGGCGCCGAAGCTATCGTGATCTGCACCAACACCATGCACAAGGTGGCGGAGGCGGTCGAGCAGGCCAGCGGCCTGCCGCTGATTCACATCGCCGATGCCACGGCGCTGCAGGTGCGGGAGAAAAACATTCGCCGCGTCGGGCTGCTGGGCACGCGTTTTACCATGGAGCAGACCTTCTACCGCGGCCGCCTGCAGGAATTGCACGGCATCGATGTGGTGACGCCGGTCAGCGCCGATCGTGACATCGTGCACCGCATCATCTATGACGAACTCTGCCTCGGCAAAATTCGCGACGCCTCGCGCGACGAGTATCGCCGGATCATCAGCGATCTGGAACAACAGGGCGCGCAGGGGATTATTTTCGGCTGCACCGAGATAGGGTTGCTGGTGAGCGAGCGGGATGCCTCGGTGCCGGTGTTCGACACCACCGCGATCCACGCTCGCGCCGCCGCGGCGTTCGCGCTGGCCTAATCGTCGTGCGGCGGTTGCCGGCGGTTCACCAGCATCAAGGGTTTGCCCGCCAGCGCCAGCCAGGCGGGCAGCATCACGATGCACAAGATCGGCAACAGGTGCAGATCCGGCACCACCGCCACTGCCATAAACAGGCTGAGCCAGCCGTCGCGCGTGACCACCAGCACCAGCCCCATGATGGCGCAGGAGACGGTGATCGCCGCCGGCACCGCCGGAACGTGCTGATGCAGCATCAGCCCCAGCGCCACGCCGACGAACACCGCCGGGAAGATGCGCCCGCCGCGAAAGCCGCAGGCGGCGGCGATCACCAGCGCCGCCAGCTTGGTCAGGGTAACGGCCAACAGCGCCGGCACCGAATAGTTGCCGTCTGCCGCGAGGCGCTTCATTTCATCCAGCCCTTTGAACAGGGTAATCTCACCGCCCACCAGCGCCAGCAGGCCCAGCACAAAGCCCCCCAGTCCTAGCATCAACACCGGATTCTTCATCGAATGGAACAGGCGGTGAACGTGCGGGAAGCACCACAGCGCCACCATGCCGAGCGCGATGGCGATCAGCGCCACGATGGCGCCGCTGAAGATGTCCGGCAGTCGCGTTACGTCGTAGGCGTCGAGCTGCAGGGCGAAATTGGGCACGAAGAACAGCTGGGTGGTGACCGCGCCGGCGGCGGCGGCCACCAGCGGGGCGAACAGCCGATCCCACAGCGGCGTTTCGTTATTGCCCGCCAGGGTTTGCGAGAAGATCAGCGCGGCGGCGACCGGCGTGCCGAACATCGCGCCGATGGTGCCCGCGGCCGCCAGGATGATCCAGTCCATGCGCGGCACCTTAGGCAGCAGGCGCGCCCCCGCCGCCGCCGCCAGCGCGATATTGATGGCGGTGATCGGGTTCTCCGGCCCCAGGCTGACGCCGCCGGCCAGGCCGACGATCAGCGCCAATCCCAGCCCCGGCAGGGCGGAGAGCGGCAGCGGCATGCCGATCAGCGATTCCGTCGCCGGATCCGGCCCGGCATGGCCCGGCATATAGCGCACGATCAGGCCGACCGCCACGCCGGTCAGCGTCAGCATGCCGAGCGGCCACCAGGGTGCCTGGGCGTCCAGGCTCAGCGCGTCGGGCAGCGTCACCCACAGCCATTGCTGCAGCGTAGCGGCGACTTTCATCATCAACAGCAGCACCAGACTGGAGGCGGAACCGATAATCAGCGCAGGCAAAGCAAAGGCCAACATGGCATTGGCGCGCGGATGCAGCATGGATAATCCCTTGTCGATGCCTCCATGCAGGGCAGGGAGAGCAGGTGGTTGGACAGTGACCACAGCTTGCCAGACTATCGGCGAGCAGGCACGCATTGATATTGCCCGGCGTCGATGACGGTTAACAGTCGCGGCGGCGCGTTTTTTGCCGCAATTTGTTTCAAATCGCGGCTTGGCGGGCCAGCTGAAACGTTTTTTGTGATCCGGATCGCTATTGGGGCGCAGATCCGAGTCGGGTGATTGTTGTTTTCGCAGCAGGATTTTACAGTGTGGGCAGCTTTTTATTTTTCATTTTGCGGAGACGAAATCAATGACCTATGCCCTCGTAGGTGATGTTGGCGGCACCAATGCCCGCCTGGCGTTGTGCACTGTTGCGACGGGTGAGATTACCCAGGCGAAAACCTATTCCGGCCTGGAGTTCGACAGCCTGGAGGCGGTGATCCGCCACTATCTGAAAGCGTGCGATATCGAGGTGCAGGACGCCTGTATCGCGATCGCCTGCCCGGTGACGGAAGACTGGGTCGCGATGACCAACCACAGCTGGGCGTTCTCTATCAAAGAAATGAAGGCCAACCTGGGGTTGAGTCATCTGGAAGTGATCAACGATTTCACCGCCGTCTCGATGGCGATCCCGATGCTCTCGCCGGACGACGTGCTGCAGTTTGGCGGCGGCGATGCGCAGCCGGGCAAACCGATCGCGGTGTACGGCGCCGGCACCGGGCTGGGTGTTGCCCACCTGGTGCAGGTCGATCGCCGCTGGGTCAGCCTGCCGGGCGAGGGCGGCCATGTCGATTTCGCACCGAACAGCGAAGAAGAAGACATTATTCTGGAGGTGCTGCGCGGTGAAGTGGGGCACGTTTCCGCCGAGCGCGTGCTGTCCGGGCCGGGCCTGGTCAACCTGTATCGCGCCATCGTCAAGGCGGACAACCGCCTGCCGGAGAAACTGGAGCCGAAGGACATTACCGAGCGGGCGCTGGCCGACAGCTGCATCGACTGCCGCCGTGCGCTGTCGCTGTTTTGCGTGATCATGGGGCGCTTCGGCGGCAACCTGGCGCTGAATCTGGGCACCTTTGGCGGCGTGTACATCGCCGGCGGCATCGTGCCGCGCTTTATGGAATTCTTCAAGGCCTCGGGCTTCCGCGCCGCCTTCGAAGATAAAGGGCGTTTCCGTGACTATGTGCGAGACATTCCGGTGTTCATGATAACCCATGGCCAACCGGGCCTGCTGGGAGCCGGCGCGCATCTGCGCCAGACGCTGGGCATGCAGCTGTAAGCAACGCGGCGGCACGATAAAAAAAAGGGGCGCAACCCGCAGGTTGCGCCCCTTGTCGTTTTCGCGGGGTATCAGGCTTTGGCCAGCTCTGCCGCCTGTGCTGTTTCTTCGCTTTCCACTTCCACGGCTTTCGGCGCTTTGATGAACAGCGTAATCAGCAAGGAGGCGGCGGACAGGACGCCAATCACCATGAAGGTGGCGTGGAAGCCGCCGAAGTATTTGGCGACGAACGAACCGGCCAGCGCGCCCAGGCCGAAGCCCTGGTAGATGATGCCGTAGTTCTTGCTGTGGTTTTTCAGACCGAAGAAGTCGCCGACAATCGCCGGGAACACGGTGATGTTGCCGCCGAAGCAGAAGGCCACTGCGCCGACGCAGATGAAGAACAGCGTGTGGTTCAGGGTCATGAAGCTCAGGGCGACAATCGCCAGTACGGTAACCAGCATGGTGAAGCTGATGACGCGCATACGGCCCACTTTATCGGACAGTGTCCCCAGGATGATGCGGCCGGCGGTGTTGAAGATGGCGACGGCGGACACGGTGTTGGCGGCGGTGGCCAAGTCCATCCCGGCCAGTTGAACGCCCATGTCTTTCACGATGCCAATCAGATACAGACCGCTCATGCAGGCGGCAAAGAAGATGGTGAACAGCAGGTAGGCTTCTTTGGTGGCCAGCATCTGGCGCACGCTGAAGTCGTTGCCCAGACCGTTGGCGCCTGGCTGTGCGGCGTTGGTCGCCAGCACCGGCTCTTTCAGCAGCAGGGAGCCGACGACGATCAGGCCCATCACGATGGCACCCCAGTAGAAGAAGGCACCGGAAACGCCGACGTCGGCGATCAGGGCGGCGTTGACGTATTTGAACAGCAGGCTGCCGCTGCCGAAGGCGCCGACGGAGATGCCGGAAATCAGGCCTTTGTTGGCCGGGAACCATTTGATCAGGTTGGACAGGGTGGAGATGTAGGCGATACCGACCGCAAAGCCCACCACCACGCCGGCCAGCAGGTAGATCATGTCGAGCGAGCTGACGTGGGCGCTGGCGATAAGGCCCAGGCCGACCAGGATGCCGGAGCACAGCGTCAGGTTGCGGATGCCGAAGCGTTCTTGCAGCTTACCGGCGAACAGCGTGGCGAAGGCCAGGAAGAAGCTGGTGATGGAGAAGGTGGTGGCGACGTCCGCCAGCCCCCAGTGGAACTTGTCGACCAGCGGCTGGTTGAACAGGCTCCAGGTGTAGATGGTGCCCAGACCCATCTGACAGATGATGGTGCCGAGAACGATTAAGCTGCGATTTGCCGGTTTGGTGTTCATGGCCGGTCTCCTTCCTGTGTGTGCGTTGCCGGGCGTGAGCCGTTGGCTGAAATTTGCGGGGTGAATCAGCGTTCCCGCGGTATGGGCTTATTATATGGCCGGCCCCTGCGGCGGGCGGCGGATCGGGAATGAGTTGCACGACGGAAGGAATGAAATGCATTTTATGCGGCGTGAGTTGCCGTTTTTGCGCCTGAAAGCCCGTGAAATGCCGGGGGTGACACGTGATCTACATCAAAGATATCAACGATTTGTTGTTAATCGCCGGTGAACGATTGTGGTGGAATTGTGAAGGATGCGTCTGAAAGGCGTAAATCGGCATTGCGCCTATAGAGCGGCGGTGAGCGCGGGGCTATGTTATCTGCGATCGGACAAGGTCCGCTCAGCAGGAGCCATGAAATGAAAAAAACGCTGTTGTTACTGGCTGCGCTGCTGGCGCTGCCGCTGGCGAGCCAGGCCGACGTCTCCATCGGCGTGAACGTGCCTGGCCTGTCGTTGCATATCGGCGATCGCGACAATCGCGGCCATTACTGGGACGGCTATCGCTGGCGCGATCCGCGCTGGTGGGCCGATCACCGCCGGTATGAACGCCCGCGCGGGTACTATTACGGCCCGCCGCCCCGGGTGATTTACTACGGGCCGCCGCCCCGGGTGATTTACTACGGGCCGCCGCGGCGCGACTGGCGCGACCGGCCGCATTACCGCATGCCGCCACCGCCGCCGCCGGGGTATTACTACCGTCCGGGCCCGCGCTGGTAAGCGCTTACAGGCGCATCAGCTTGCGGAACTCTTTCACCTTGCTGCGGCTGACCGGCACTTCAAACTCGAGATCGCTCAGCCGCAGAATGTAGGTATTGTTGAACCAGGGCACGATCTCGCGGATCTTCGCCAGGTTAACGCAGTAAGAGCGGTGGCAGCGGAAGAAATGCTCTTCCGGCAGCCGGCCGTAAAACTCGGTGATGTTCATCGGCATCACGAACTCTTCCCGGCGGGTATAGACCCGCGTCACCTTTTCATCGGCGGCGGCGTAATAGATGTCGTTGATGTCGGTAACGATAATCCGCTCGTCTTTGATCAGGTTGATGCTGTGGCTGCCGCGGCTCGGCGCGCTGGCCGGCTCCGTCGCGCCGGCGGGGCGATGATGCAGCGCCTCCAGCTTTTGCAGCATGGTGACGATGCGCGCCTCGTGATAGGGCTTGAGGATATAGTCGAACGCTTCGATCTCGAACGCTTCCACCGCGTGCTCTTTATAGGCGGTGATGAACACGATAGACGGGCGATGCGCGAATTTGCTGATGTTTTGCGCCAGCAACACGCCGTCCAGCGACGGGATGTTGATGTCGAGGAAAATGGCGTCGACCTGGTGAGTCTGCAGGTATTTGAGGACGTCGAGGCCATCCTCGAAGGTGGCGACGATATCGATATTGCTGTGTTTCTTGATCAGGTAGCTGAGTTCTTCCTGCGCGAGGAATTCGTCTTCCACGATAATGGCTTTCATGAGGCCTCCCCGACCGGCGGCGCGCTCGGCTCCTGATGCAGCTTGCCGCCGTTTTTGCTGATGTAGAACGCGATTTCGGTGCCCGGCTCCAGGCGGCGGATATGCAGCCCTTCACCGTACAACAGCGACACGCGGTGGTGTACGTTGAGCAGGCCGATATTGTGGCCCGGCATCTCGTTGCGCGCCACCCGATCGATGGTTTCCTGATTGATGCCGTGGCCGGTATCCTTCACCGATATTTTCACCCGGTCGCCCTGATCTTTCACTGCGATCACCACTACCCCTTTGCCCTTGCAGGGCTGGATGCCGTGCACGATGGCGTTCTCCACCAGCGGCTGGATCAGCAGGCTCGGAATGCGCACCGAGACGTCGTCGTCGATGTCGTAAATCACCGTCAGCTTGGCGCCGAAACGCGCCTGTTCGATGGCGATATAGTCCTGGATCTGATGCAGTTCCTTGCGGATATCGATCAGTTCGTCGTTCAGCTCCAGGTTGTAGCGCAGGTAGCGCGACAGGTTGATGATCAGCTGGCGCGCGGTGTCCGGATTCAGGCGGATGGAGGAAGAGATGGCGTTCAGCGCGTTGAACAGGAAGTGCGGGTTAATCTTGCTCTGCAGCGCGCGCATTTCGGCTTTATCCGCCATCTGACGCAGGTGCTCGATGCGCGAAACCTCCATCTGGGTGGAGATGATCTGCGACAGCCCGACCGCCATCACCTTCAGCGTGTTGGTGATCTGGTGAGCGTGGCAGTAGTAAATTTTCAGCGCGCCGGTCACTTCGCCTTTTTCCCACAGCGGCACCACCAGCTGCGAATGGATCTGCGGCGCGGCCGGGTTTTCCAGGTTGTTTTTGATGATGATTTTGCCGTGGCGAATGCTTTCGCGAGTGACGCGGCTCAGCCCTTCGCGGCCGATCGGGTAGGCTTCGCGCCCTACGCCGACGTAAGCCAGCACCTGATGGGTATCGGTGATCGCCACCGCGTCGGCGCGGATATCCTGGCGGATGATATCGCAGATGGTGGCCAGCGATTCGCTGTTGATGTTGCGGAAATAGGGCAGCGTCTTGTGGGCGATATCCAGCGCCAGCTTGGCCTGGCGCGCGGCGATCACTTCTTTTTCATCTTCGACGCTCTGCACCAGCAGCACGATCAGGCCGATGCACACCGTGCCGAGGATCATCGGCAGGGCGATCTGCGACACGATGTCCAGCCCAAGCTCGGTCGGCTTGGCCCACAGCACGATCAGCAGCATGGTGAGGGATTCGCACAGCATGCCGCCGACGATGCCGGCGCGCCAGCGCTGCTCTTTTTTGACCTTGAGGTTGATGTAACCGGCGCTGATGCCGGCGATGATGCTGGTGATAAGGCAGGGCACCGAGGTGATGCCGCCGATGTCGATCAGATAGCGGTGCACCCCGGCGATGATGCCGGTGACGATCCCCACCCAGGGGCCGAACAGGATGCCGCCGGCCATGATGGCGATGACGCGCACGTTGACCAGCGAGCCCTCAACGTTGATGCCGGAGTAGGTGCTGAACAGCGCGAACAGCGAGAAGATTGCCGTGACGATGCCGAGCTCAAGCGGCGTATGGTCTTCTTTTTGCAGCAGTTGGCGGAACAGCCGGGTGCGGGTCAGGAAAAACAGACAGATCAACATCAGCGCGGCGCGATCAAACACCGCCAACAGCATTTCAAAAAAAGGGTGCACGACGGGTTCTCGCTGCGGCCTACGGATGACGGCAGTATACCACAGCGAGAGAGGCCCGTGGCTGGAGGCGGCGGTCAGCGCATGCCGAGCTGCGCTTTGCCCAGCGGCGTCAGCAGCTCGACGGTGGCGCGGCCGTCGAAATCCACCTCGAAGTCGTCGGGGGCGAAGTCCGGCGGCGTTCTGCCGTCGATAAAGCTCGGCAGCTGGCGCTGCAGATAGGCGTCGTTTTTCTCGCAGCCCGGCGCGGCGGCGATGTACATCACGTTGCTGTCGAACTCGCCGTTATGTTCGTTCTCCACCGCGTGGATCACATCGCAGTGCCAAAAGACCGTGTCGCCCGGCTCCAAATCGGGAATAGGGGAAATCCCGCTTAATAAAAGGGGATGCCATTTTTCCGAGATCGACAGCGCGCGACCCGGCGCCGCATCGCACAGATCGTCATCGGCGACGTCGTCCTGCAGCGCGCGCAGCAGCACATAGGCCATGGCGTTGGCGATCGGCACCAGGTTCAGCGTGCCGGCGTTGGTGCGCTGCGGCGTCAGCGCCGTCCAGCCCTGGAAGGTGCGGAACATCGAGCAGACCGCCGGAGAGGCTATCTCGCGCACTTCGGTGCGGCCGTCGGCGGCGAAGGGATCGTACTGCTGCCAGTCGCCGGAGAAGACGTGGCGATACACATAGCGGAAGTTCTCGTCCAGCCAGCGCTCGATGGTGCCGCTGTCGACGTGCGGCGACAGGCCCAGCGACGAGGAGTTCGGCGGGCGGCGGCGGGTGCGATCGGCGTAGGTGGCGACGCGAGTCGGATCGAAATGCTGTTTGCCGTTGCTTTCGGTGGCCCACAGGCTGTTGAGGAACACCTGCACCGCATGCATGCGCGCGTCCTGCCGCGCTTCAACCTGCGGTTTTGACCAATAGATGCCGTAGATCTGTGGCTTGCTGGCGGCCAGCTTGCCGAAATAGTTGTCTTCGGCGGCGTTCTTCAATCGCTCGACGAAGTTGTTGCGATCGAGGTAATCGCCGATTTCGCGGTTCCAGCCCTCGGCTTTGGCGCGCGGAAACACCCCGCGAATAGCGCAGGCGCCGCGCTGTTTGATCAGCGCTTTTTGTTGTTCAGTGACGCGCTGCTGCAGGATATCTTCCGCGTCAATTTGCGGCACCGGGTTGTGGCCGGCGGCCAGTTCGCGGCGAATCTGTTCGACCTGGCCGCGGATGTTCTCTTCCAGCGCCTGGAATACGTCGCGATAGTTGGGCAATGCCTGGCGCAGCTGACGCTTGACGTTAACGATCGCCAGCGGAATATCGTCGATGACTAAAGAGGCCATGGTGTTCTCCTGATGCCGCGTGGGTAACGGCGGCGGGCAGTTGTAGGGAATCGGGCAAGACGTTATGGTTTTGTGGTTTTAACGTAAATGATTATCGGCAACCAATCGGGGAAAATAAAGAGATATCTTTCATTCGTAAGTTCCTCTTTTTCGTTTTTCGGAGATTTTATGAAGCTGGTCACTGAACGTCTGCAGTTACAGTCGGTAACCGCCGAGGATTGGCCGCTGTTTCTGCGCCTGTACCAAGATCCCGAGGTGATCCGTTACATCTCCGATCCGCGCAGCGAAGCGGAGATCCGCGCACGGTTCGAGGAGCGCCTGCCGGTCTGGGACAAACACGGCGACCAGTGGCTGTGCCTGGTGATGCGTGAGAAGCACAGCGGAGAGGCGGTGGGCATTACCGGCTTTCGCCCGCACTGGGCGCCGTATCGGCAGGCGGAAGTGGGATATGGGAGTTTGCCTTCCGGGCAGGGCAAGGGCTATGGCAAGGAGTCGCTGCGGGCGGTGCTGGATTTTGCGGTGAACGTCTGCGGTTTTCACAAGCTGACCGCTACCGTGACCGCCGGCAACCTCGCCTCGCGCGGCCTGCTGGAGTCGTGCGGTTTCCAGCTGGAGGGCACGCTGCGCGACAACTACCGTCTGGCGGATCAGTGGTGCGACGACTGGCTGTTCGGGCTGCTGGCGGCAGAGTTTCAGGGCGCTAAATAAAAATATCGCGCAGGGTATCGACAAGCTCGTCGGCGCTGCGCTATGTTCGATATTCGGTCAGTTCGCTGGCCAGCGTCGCTCGGACGGTCCGGGCGCTAACGTCTATCGAGGAATCCCCTATGGCTGATAACAGTCCACAGCGCCGTTTCACGCGCATTGAACGCCTTCCCCCTTACGTATTCAACATCACCGCCGAACTGAAGATGGCCGCACGCCGTCGCGGCGAGGATATTATCGACTTCAGCATGGGTAACCCCGACGGCCCGACGCCGCCGCACATCGTGGAAAAACTGTGCGCCGTCGCCCAGCGCGACGACACCCACGGTTATTCCACCTCGCGCGGCATTCCGCGCCTGCGCCGCGCCATTTCGCGCTGGTATGCCGATCGTTATCAGGTGGATATCGATCCGGAAAGCGAAGCCATCGTCACTATCGGTTCGAAAGAGGGGCTGGCGCACCTGATGCTGGCGACCCTCGATCACGGCGATACCGTGCTGGTGCCGAACCCCAGTTACCCGATCCACATTTACGGCGCGGTGATCGCCGGCGCTCAGGTGCGCTCGGTGCCGCTGGTGGACGGCGTGGATTTCTTCGGCGAGCTGGAGCGCGCCATTCGGGAAACCATTCCGCGCCCGAAAATGATGATCCTCGGCTTCCCGTCCAACCCGACCGCGCAGTGCGTGGAGCTGGATTTCTTCGAACGGGTGGTGGCGCTGGCTAAGCAGTACAACGTGCTGGTGATCCACGATCTGGCCTATGCCGATATCGTCTATGACGGCTGGAAAGCGCCGTCGATCATGCAGGTGCCGGGGGCGAAAGACATTGCGGTGGAGTTCTTCACCCTGTCGAAAAGCTACAACATGGCCGGCTGGCGCATCGGTTTCATGGTCGGCAATCCCGAACTGGTCAGCGCGTTGGCGCGCATCAAGAGCTACCACGACTACGGGACCTTTACGCCGCTGCAGGTGGCGGCCATCGCCGCGCTGGAAGGCGATCAGCAGTGCGTGCGCGATATCGCCGAGCAGTATCGGCAGCGCCGCAACGTGTTGGTGAAAGGGCTGCATGAGGCCGGCTGGATGGTGGAAAACCCGAAGGCGTCGATGTACGTCTGGGCGAAAATTCCCGAACCTTATGCCCATCTCGGTTCGCTGGAGTTCGCCAAACGCCTGCTGGCGGAAGCCAAGGTTTGCGTTTCGCCGGGCATCGGCTTCGGCGACTATGGCGATACCCATGTGCGCTTCGCGCTGATCGAAAATCAGGACCGTATTCGCCAGGCGGTGCGCGGCATCAAGGCCATGTTCCGCGCGGACGGGTTGCTGATGTCGGGCAAAGGCGGCGGCGCCAAATAATCCTGTCAGGCCGGACGTTTGTCCGGCCTTATTTTTTCCCGTCCCAAGGTTTTCTTCATTATTTCCCCATTATGCTCGACTACGCTGAATTTTATTTTTTGGATAGAGTGTATGAGCAACCGCTACGCGCGATCGCAAATCGTTTTACATTGGTTGACGCTGCTGATGGTGATCCTCACCTACGCGGCGATGTTGCTGAAGGATTCGGTGCCGGAGGCGTGGGCGCCGCTGGTCAAAAATCTGCACTTTAATTTTGGGGCTTCGGTTTTTGCCCTGATGCTGATTCGGCTGGCGGTGCGCACCCTCCACGCGACGCCGCCGACCACGCCGCCGCTGGAGGAATGGCAGGAAGTGGGCGCCAAGATCTTCCATTGGCTGCTGTACGTGGTATTCCTGATGTTGCCGCTGCTGGGCGTGTTAACCCTGGCCTACGGCGGGAAATCGTGGACTTTACTGGGGTGGCCGGTACCGCAATGGGTGACGCCGGATCCGGTGATGCGCAAGCTGGTTAAAACGGTTCATGAGACGCTGGCGAATATCGGCTACTTTATTATTGGCGCGCATGCGCTGGCGGCGCTGTATCACCACTACCTGCGCAAGGACGACACCCTGCGCCGCATGATGCCGGGCAAATAACGGCGAACGACGGAAACGACAAAGGGACGCTCGCGCGTCCCTTTGGCTGTGTTCCCGGTCAGGCAACCATCAACATGAAGGTGCCAACCCAGGCAACCAGCATGAATGACACGCCCATCAAAAAATATTTCACTGAACAACTCCTGTCTGGAGTCCTCGCCAGCAATGATCCCGATTGTTGTGCTGAGTGTTTTATGGGCAACCTGTTTGTCGGGCGGGTTCTTCCAAACGAAAGAACAACGTCCTCGCGCGCGGGTTGTCCGGTTGTCGCGCCTCATGCTCCGTGAGGTAAAATCCGAACCGCGACAGGATCGGCGCTAATGTACTCTCAATACTGGTCTGATTTCAATACTGTGTTTTTGATCACAATTTTCGGCTGTTTTTTGAACAGTGCGCGCTGTTTTATAACGCTTTTTAAGTCGGGATAGACCAACTCTCTGACCCACGATAGCCGCAGGTACTCTTTTTCGATAAATGATTTTTGTGTTAGTGTTAATTTTATACTAACGAACGGTAAAAAGGAGTTTTACCTATGCCGCTACATGGAGAGTTTATCGTTAATGATGCACAGTTTTCCCCTTTGCTCATATACGGTGTTGGCACTTTTCTGGCTTACTCGGGCAATGGAATATATCGTAATCAAGCCGGTTGCGTGGCTGTTCCAGACAGTGGCCCAATCCCTCAAGGCCGCTATCACATCGTCAACAGGATAACGGGTGGCTGGAAAGGAATGCTGAGAACCGATCTTCATGATTTCTATTCGTGGCCGACATCGACGCCGGTTATCAAATATGAGTGGTTTGCCCTTTATCGTGAAGATGGGAAAATTGACGACTATACATGGATTAATGGGGTAAAACGGGGAAATTTCCGTTTGCATCCATCAGGCCCTTTAGGTATCTCTTTGGGCTGTATTACATTGCAGCATCGGACTGACTTTTTAGCTATTCGTCAGGCATTACTCTCCACCCGGCCAGTCAGGTTAGTTAACGACCTGATGTCTTATGGAACGATTGAGGTCATTCTTAATGGAAAGCAGACGTGTCCCGATGGGAATTAAACTCCTGATAGGGGCTGGCATTTATATACTGACATTTCTGCTTGCGAGGCCTTCAGACCCTTCGACGCAGGGAGAGCGTGAATTTTGGATAAAAGCAGCAAACCTGTTCGGTGAACGCGATATTGAGGGATTTGTAGGTATAGCGCTACTTATTGGCTGTTTGGTTATTACGCTTATAGTCAGCCCATTAGTCATTCGTGTTATTGAAAGAAGGTTGAGGTAATTAGTTTATTGATATAAAAATATTTTTATATTTTACCCTCACTTAACACAGCGGTTTAGTCTTTGGGGTCTGCATGAGTTTCTGTTTAATCGCCAATGGCTGAAATCCTTCAGTCATAGGCGATGTTAAGCGTTATGTGTTGCAATGCAGCGGCAGGCGCTCAGGCGACGGCGTTGATGCCGGTCGCCAGAATGACCCAAAAAACGAGACAAGACAGCAGAATAACGGCCCAAATATGACGGCGACTCCACTCCATTTTTAGCCTTCGTTGTTGCGACAGAGGATTAGGTAACGATCACATCGGCGCGAATGGAGGAAAATTTAGCCCCTGCGGATAATATTTTGCTTACCTGTTGCTAACTTATTGGCAAACTTCACTTATTGTCACGCGCACGTCGTAGCCCAACAGATACAGCGCCTGCTCCAACGCTTCCACCTTCGAGGCGTAACCGATATCCAGCAACCGCTCCATTTGCCCGCCGTTGAAACCCAGCTTGCGCGCCAGCGCCGCTTTACCGGTGTTTTTGCGCAGCATGGCGTTGTGCAGTTCGATTTTCAGCGCCACCAGCGCCGGCAGGTGTACCCTCAACTCATCGGCTTGCAGAGGGGAAGGGGCGGGCAGGGGCAAACCTTCATCCATCGTGGCGGCGATGGCGGCCAACAGGCTTTCCTGTGCCTCCAGTTCGATGTCTTCGCGTTTATAGCAGGCGGTTTGCCACTCGGGGAAGTCGCGAAAACCGATCTGCCAGGCGTCGCTGTCGCGATCGAAGGCGTAATGGGCGAAGTAATGGCTGAACATGGCGATCCCTGATTAAAACCTGAATGAGGCGCTATTGTGACGGCACGGCCGGCGGATAGCCATAGCCTTGAGCGGAATGGCGCTCAATCAGTCTGTTCACGCGGCTTGCGTCGCAGCCCGTCGGGCGGCAACAGCAGGGCGCAGAGCATGACTGCCAGACTGAACAGCGGCAGCCAGCGCGCTACCGGGCCGGGGGAGTAGTTGTTGAGCACCGAGCAAACATAGCACGCGACGGCCAACGCCCAACCGGGCAGGCCGATATCGTTGAGTCGGAACGCGGTTTTGGCCATGAACCACGTGACCAGGCCGAAATAGAACAACGCCCACACCATAATGCACAGCAGATACAGCAGCACCGAGACGAATTCGGCGCCGTCGCCGTGCGCGTAGGCGCGAAAATGGTTTTTATCCAGATAGGTCGACAGAAACGACAGCAGCACGATACCGATGGCGAAGATCGCCAGCGAGAAAATAAACGGTTTGCGCGAGATGCGCCCACGGTACAGGTCTTTGGCGAGTTGTCCGAGAGATTCCATCACAGTCCATTGTCGTGATCATTGCGGCGATAGCCGGGTGGCAAGCAGTCGGGCATTTTATCGGGGCAAACGTGGGCGTCAAGGTGATAACTTTTCTCATTTAGTTGCGGTTGAGATTCAGCGCGGCCGCACCGGGCGTTCTTTGCCCGTGCAAAACGTCACAATTTGGCACGTTTGGCTACCTGACGCGGTCATTGGCGGCATAATCCTGTTTGTTCGCGTTGAACAATGCATTAACATAACTCCCACTTATCTCTTGCATGGCTATATGGATATCCGATGCGTCACCTGGTTGCGCTTTTACCGCTGATTACCTTGCTTGCTGCCTGTAGCAGCACGCCGAAACCCAGTACCACCGCTACGCCGCAGAGCGCCCCGGTAAAGGGCGGCTTTTTGCTGAGCCCGGCGCACAGCGGCGCGCCGCTGGGTGGGGATTTCGCCAATAACCCGAATACCGCGCGCTTTATCGAGAAGATGGTGCAGGAACACGGTTTTGACCGGCAGCAGCTGCACGACGTGCTGGCGCAGGCTCGGCGATTGGATTCGGTGCTGCGGCTGATGGACAGGCAGGCGCCGACGCCGTCTACCCAGGGGCCAACCGGGCCGAATGGCTCCTGGCTGCGCTACCGCAACAAGTTCATCACCCCGGATAACGTGCAAAACGGCGTAGTGTTCTGGAATCAATATCAGGATGCGCTGCAGCGCGCCTGGCAGGTGTACGGCGTGCCGCCGGAGATTATCGTGGGGATTATCGGCGTGGAAACCCGTTGGGGCCGCGTAATGGGTAAAACCCGCATTATCGATGCGCTGGCGACGCTGGCCTTCGACTACCCGCGCCGCGCCGATTACTTCGCCGGTGAGCTGGAAACCTTCTTGCTGATGTCGCGCACCGAAGGCGACGATCCGCTCGAGTTGCGCGGTTCCTTCGCCGGTGCGATGGGCTACGGGCAGTTCATGCCTTCTTCCTTCAAAAGCTATGCGGTCGATTTCAACGGCGATGGGCATATCAACCTGTGGGATCCGGTCGATGCCATCGGCAGCGTGGCCAATTACTTCAAAGCGCACGGCTGGTCCAAAGGCGAGCCGGTCGCCATTCAGGCCAACGGCCAGGCGCCGGGGTTGGAAAACGGCTTCAAGACGCGCTACTCGGTCGCCGCGCTGGCCGAAGCCGGCCTGAGCCCGCAGGGTTCGCTTGGTGATAACCAAGAGGCCAGCCTGCTGCGGCTGGATGTCGGCACCGGCTACCAGTATTGGTACGGTCTGCCGAACTTCTACGTCATCACGCGCTATAACCACAGCACCCATTACGCCATGGCGGTATGGCAACTGGGCGAAGCGGTCGGGCGCTCGGCGCGCGGCGGCTTCTGACGCTGCGTCAATAAACGAAAAAGGCCGCTTGCGCGGCCTTTTTTGCATTCTGAGCAATCAGAAATCGTAGCGCAGACGCACCACGGTCATATCGCCGAGGTTGTCGGTGCTCGATGTCAGCACGTGCTCCACGTCAACGCGGAAACCGTAGTCAAACTGTACGGTTACCCCGAGGCCGTTATCGATGCGCTGGTAGTTGCGGCCGGTGATGTATTCCAGGCGGTCGCCCATGAAGTACGGCATCACCGATTTCACCGCGTACTGACCTACCGGCACGGTATAACCGGCCAGGTATTCGATACCCCACGCATCGCCTGCGAAGTAATTATTGACGTCGGCTTTCTTGGTGGTCAGGAAGTCGTTGTAGTAACCGCCGCCGAAGGTCAGGGTCCAGTTGTCCGGTTTCCAACTGATGGCGGTGCCGAAAATGTTCTGATCGTAGCTTTTGCTGCCGCTGGTGGACGGGTTGCGCATTTCGGCGCGGGTGTAGTTCCAGGCGGTGCCCCAGGTCAGATCCGGCGTAATATGGTAATCCACACCCAGAGAGCCGCCGCCTTTGCGCTTGTAGCGCAGGCCGTTGCCCGGCAGATAGTCGCTGTCGCTGAACAGATACGAAGCGTAAACGTCTGCATCGCCGAAGCGGTTCTTGTACTTCAGCATTTTGCGTGAACGGTAAGAGCCGTCGTAGTCGCCGTTAATGCCGTTGCCCGGCGCCTGGGCCAGCATGTCGTAGTCCCAAATATCAGTCTTGGCGCCCACCACGTCATAATAAACGCTGTTCTGTTGACCGAAGGTCATCTGGCCCCAGGTGTTGCTTTTCAGGCCGGTGTACAGCATGCGGCGGCTGGTGTTTCTCGCGCCGTCGGCATAGTGATGATCCCAGTCAAACAGCGCCGGAATGTTCACGCCCAGCTCGTAGTAGCTGATCCAGCTGATATCGTCGAACAGATAGTAGTCCGCCGCGAAACGGAAGCGGGTGCCGCCGTCGAAGCCGTTACGCTTGTACGAGCCCTTGTCACCGTCGCCCGTCATGTTGTTGAACTGCGGACGAATACTGCCGCCAACGGTGAAGTTCAGGCGGCTGAGCGGATCGCCGGCCTGTGGATCTTGCTTCAGCAGGGTGATTTCCGCCTGAGCGGCGAACGACGCGCTGCCGATCGCCAGACCCAGCGCCACCGCTTGAGTCATTACGCGCAATTTCATTGCCATGTGTTATCCCTGTTTTAGGTATGACCGCCCTCATCAGCGCCGCCATGCCGATGTTTTGCGCAGAAAGCTGCGTTTTTGCGCATTTTGACGGTTTTTTTGGTGTTTTAGCGGCGGGCGGCATTTGTAGCATAAACGGTGAAATAAATAATTACTTTTCTTGCTAATTATTGGCCGGTTTTTGACCATTTCGTGCGGTGAAAGTGGCCGCTCTGCCTCTCTCTCCACTCGGATGAATTCATTTAACGCCAAGGTTTATATTTTTCATTTGTCAGTCACCAACCCCAGCCTGTAATTTCAGCCATGCAAGAGATAATTAATTCCAGCCTGTCACCGCCGTATTAACGTGAGGCATTTTTGCGTAATCGGTTGGCAGGAATAAGCGATTGGGAGGTCGCCATGAGAAACCTGTTAATGTTGTTGGTGGGGCTGTTTTCATTACCGGCGATGGCGGCGGAGTCGCACGTCTGCCATTCTCAAGCTTATGATTATGCAGAGGTTAGTAAGCTAAGGTTGTCTGACGACACTCTGTTTTTCTGCCGCGGCGTGGGGCGCCTGACGATCCCGGAATTGGCGCGAAAAGGCTGGAAGGTGATTCACCTGGCGCAGCAAACTGAATATACCGACTCCGTCGACAGCGATGGCGAAGTTATTAAGCTTTATCAGGAAATCGTGGTGTATAAAGAATAACGCGACGGCAGCCTGTGATTATTTCAACGGCGGCGGGAACCCTATTATGAATGCAAGAATCGGTATCGACGGCAGGGCTGCCGCCGCCATGGTGATGCTATGCGCCATTTGGGGAATGCAGCAGGTGGCGATCAAGGCCGCCGAGCCGGATGTGTCGGCGGTGCTGCAAATTGCCATTCGCTCTGGTCTTGCCGCGCTGGGGGTTTACCTGCTGGCGCGCTGCCGCGGCGAGTGCTTCACCTGGGATCGTGCCACGCTGAGCGCCGGTTTGAGCGTAGGGGCATTGTTCGCGCTGGAGTTCTTTTTTGTCTCCGAAGGGCTGCGCTATACCAGCGCTTCGCATATGGCGGTGTTTTTGTACACCGCGCCGCTGTTTTCCGCTCTCGGCCTGCATTTTCTGATTCGCCAGGAACGCCTGTCGTCGGTGCAGTGGCTTGGCATGCTCATCGCCTTTGGCGGCGTGGTGTTGGCCATATCGGGCATGGCTGAGGGCAGCGGCGACGCAGCTCGGTTGAAGGGCGATCTCTACGGCCTGCTGGCGGGGATCGCCTGGGGCGGTTCTACGCTGGTGATCCGTACCTCGCGTCTGGCAGAGTGTCCGGCTAAACAGACGCTGCTGTTCCAGTTGACGGGCGCCTGCGTGCTGCTGTCGTTGCTGGCGATAGCGTCGGGCAATTTGCACGTCGTTCTGAGCCGGGTGGCCTGGAGTAGCCTGCTGTTCCAAACGGTGATCGTGTCGTTTTTCAGTTACCTGATCTGGTTTTCACTGTTGCGTCGTTATCAGGCGTCCTCGCTGGGCATTCTCACCTTTATGACGCCGGTATTCGGCATCCTGGCCGGCGTCGTCATGCTCGGCGAGCCGCTGCAAATTGAGTTTGTATTGGGTGCCGTGCTGATCGTGCTGGGGTTAATCGTGGTGAGTTGTTCATATCTTATTTATTTTGACCGTAGGGTGGCACCAAAAATATAAATTATGGATGTTGATGTACAGAATTACCAAATAAGCTGCGAAAGCCAATTCATTATTCAGTTGCAAATATCCCGCTATGCTTGGGGCGTGCCGCTGATTACGCTCAGCGATAACGGTGATTTTACCGTGATAAGAAGCCGAGGCTGGTCGAGGTTGGCGAATGGGATGCGATTGGAGGTTTATTATTTTGCCAATAATTCCCTGCTGACCTGGGATAAAAGTCGAAAATATATTTCTTATTCAAAGGCCGGCCGGCTCTACGCCTGCGCGCTGCATTTTTCTTATTCCCCCAAAGTAGAGCGCTAACCCTCTGGCCATCAGACCAGAGGGGAGATTTTCATGATCCACTGCTTAAACGCGAGGATCTTGGGCCACTGCCGTTCGGAAATGGTCGAGGTAAAATAGCAGTGCTCACAGGGCACGGTCATGTTGGTGAACGGAATGATCAGTTCGCCGCTTTTTATCCAGTCCTGCACCAGATTAAGCCGCCCCATGGCGACGCCAAGGTGCCGTGTGGCGGCCAGTACCGCGAGATCGGAACGGTCGAACTCCATGCTTTTACTGTCGGTATCCAGCCCCAACGCAAAGTGTTGTGACCAGGTTTGCCACTCATCTTCGCCGGAGTTGTAGCGATCGTGCAGCAGCGTACAGTGAGCCAGGTTTTCCGGCGCATCGTACAGGTTATGTGCAGCGGCGTACTGCGGCGTGCAAATCGGCACCATCGATTCCTGCATAAAGGCCTCGTCCAGATGCCGCCCCGAGGGCAGTTTGCCGAAGTACATCGCCAGGTCCACGCCGCGGTTGGCCAGGTTGATGATTTCCTGCCCGGTCAAAATGTTGAGGTGAATGGTGGGGTGCTGGGCGATAAAGTCGCCGATGCGCGGCAGCAGCAGACATTGCACCAGGGACGGGTGCGAGTAGAGGGTCAATGTTCCCGTCAACTCGCGATTTTTAATGTCCAGAATTTCCTGATTCAAGGTGTTGAAGGAGCTGTCCAGCGCCCATTGCATGCGTTCGCCCTCCGGCGTCAGCGTAATTCTGCGATGAAAGCGTTGGAATAGCAGAAACCCCAATTCCTTTTCGAGCAAATTAATGCGGTGGCTCACGGCGCTGGGGGTGATCGACAATTCTTGTGCCGCCAGCGCAAAAGATAAATGACGGGCGACGCATTCGAAAGTATGCAGCCGGGAAAATTGATAGCTGGTCAGCGGGGTGGCCCGCTGTGAATGTTTTTTACTGGGGAACATGCTATTTCTCCGTGCGCGCAATGCGCCAATATTAACACTTAATGGCATGAGTGATAAACCCAAGTTGATTAATATGTTCAGGTTATATATCAGGACCCTGTTTACTGATTACCGTCATAGATTTTAAGGATTAAGATGATGAGATAACATGAATCGGTAAATGACTTGTCTGCTGGCAGACTGAAATTAGAAATTGACGAGGTCTGACATAAATCTGTTAAAGATAAATGTGACGTAGAAGGAGAAACGGTGAAAAATAAGGCCGTTATTTCTTACGCACGTATCGGTCAAGTAGAGCTGTAGGTATGATGAAAAACTGGCTCGTCCAGTGACGTTCACTGACAGACGAAGGGAAAGCCAGTAGCAAGCCGAAGGGAGGCCATTGTGCAGTTGATTTATTTTATGTCGGAATCGTTGGCGCCGGAGAAATTCGCCCGCATCCTCAATCCCGCCGATGCGCGTTATGAGCTGGAGCGACATTACCTGTTCGGCGGTTCGTCCATGTCGTCGATATCGAGCAGGCACACTATCACGCGCAATACGCAGTCCGGTATTGGCGTATCGAGTTACCGGGAAGATAGCGGCATGAAGCGCGGCGTGTTTGACGAACTAAAACGCGGCAGTTTGCTGGCCGTCGATGCAAGTATCGGCGCCTGGAGCCCCGTCAAATATCCGTTTTTCATCAATGCGCAAGGGCGCCTGCAGCGCTATCCCGGCAGTGTATTGCCGCCGCAGTACCCAGTCGAACGTATAATTCAACGTTATGAAGAGATGATCAGCCGATATGCCGCCAGGCCTAAACCAACGTCCTTGCCCCCGAGACAAAACACCGCTAAAAATCCGCCGCTGATGCAGGCGGTGGCCGCCGCCGTTGGCTCAAGCCTTACCGTTATCAAAGAGGTCGCTCGCCCAATGAGCAAACAGGAGCGTTGGCAGGCGAGAAAATATCTGATTGGTCGGGGGGAGCGAAGTATCTATCCGGATGCGCGGATTGCGGCGCAACGCCTGGCGCAAAATAACGTCGCGGTGGAAAAGGCCAAGCTGGCGCAGAATGTCTATAACACGACCAATCCGTTGGCGGCTACGCCTGGCGTGCCGGAAGGATGGCGGGATGTGAGTAATGACGGCGGTTTTTTGGAAAAATTGGAACTTCGCAGGGACATGCTTTTTGATAATGAGATCGAAGCAAACTTTTTGTCGAGAATTTATGCACCTGATAGAGCCGTGTTTGGCGATGATATGAATCCGACAGTCGTCTTCCGCGGTTCAAGAATGCCTGAGCTCCCTAATGGCAAATTGAATGCGGCGAAGAAGCTATTTATCGATCGTGAACTGCCGGAGATAAAAAATCTGGAAGACTGGACGAATAATTTCAATCAAGGTCGGGGGGCTGACTCTGAATATTATAAAAAGGCTGTTGCTATAGGTAAAAGGTTAGATGGCTCTACAACAAAAATCGATATTTCAGGGCATTCTCTGGGGGGCGGTTTGGCTTCTGCTGCATCCATTGCTAGTGGTAAGCCAGGGTGGACATTTAATGCTGCGGGGTTGAATTCGAGTACCGTGGAAAAATATGGCGGTTCCTTGGTGGGCCGTGAAGATATTATCAACGCCTACCGGGTGAGGGGCGAAGTTTTGACGAGGTTACAGGAAGTCGATCTCAGGCAAGATTTTATCGACGTTAATGGCAACCTTGCGTTATTGGCCGCGAAGGAAAAATTATCGTCGCATTTGCCAGATGCCGTTGGTGTTAAACACACGCTTGATGGCGGTGTGGGCAATATGGGTGACCGACATGGCATCCAACAAGTGATAGACTGTATCGAACAGGAAAAAGACGATGATATCGCCACAATCGGTCACAGGATATAGAAGCTTAATGAGACAAGTTTTTAACGTGTTCGCAGCGCTGTTCATCGCGATTGGATTGATGCTTACAACCGGATGTAAGGAGAAAGGAATGGACTTGCCGCCAGAAGGTTACTTTACAGGTCAACAGCTTGTGTTGGCTAAGGCTATCCGCGATGGGAATATCGGCGACATCAAACGGCTGGCGAAAGAGACGGATATGAACAGCCCCGGTGAACACGATATGACATTATTGTTTTATGCTCTGGCGACGTCGACTCATGACAATGCCACGCCGGAACGGCTGCAGATTGCGACTGAGTTGGTAAAGGCCGGAGCCGATCCACTGCAACCTCGCCCCAATGGCGGTGCCAGTCCTGCTGAATGGATGGCAAAATTAGACAACGGTATTTGGTTAAAGGCATTGCTTGATGGGGGATTGTCTCCAGATGCTCGGGGCAAGGTAGACGAGTTACCTATCATATTTCAAACGTCAAAAGCCAGTAACTCAGAAACCCTGAAGGTTCTGGTTGCACATGGTGCGAACTTAGAAGCAAGAGATATTCTTGGCCAAACCGTGGTGATGGATGCTTTTAGGTATTCATCATTTGATAATGTTAAGTATCTTCTTAATAACGGCGCTAATCCTAACCCCATAAATAAGAAAGGCGTTTCCTTAGTTGAGATGGTCAGTAAAGAAATAAAAAGCAGCAAAGAAGGCGGGGAGTATAATGACGAATGTCTGACCATCAAAAAAATGATGATCGAACGTGGGGTGAAATGGCCGAGGTCATAATTTTCGGACGCTGTGATAGATAGGATATGGAAGAACTTTTTCCTGTATTGAAATAAAGGCGAGCCATGGATTTCTATGAATATTGATTGAATAAATCGATAAGGTCGCTCATCTCGCCCGGCTTTATTGCATCGCCGAAAAGAACCGCGCCCGGTGTGACCCTCCGGGCGCGGCATTCAGGGAAAAACGGTGTGCTGGTCGGCGCGCATCAACGGCGGCGCAGCAGCAGGCCGGCCAACAGGCCAGCGCCGGCAATGAGGGCTAATGCAGCGAGGGGGTTTTTCTTCATCATGCTGCCGGCGCAGCTCAGGGCGTCGCCGTATTTTTCTTGCAGCGCGCCCACTGCCTGGCGCGTGACGCCTTCGGCCTGCCAACGTTCGTTGCCGCTGACGTCGCCCGCGATTTCCTGCGCTTTGCCCGCCACTTTTTCCATCATGCCATTGGCTTTTTCGCTGTTCATTATGATGCGCTCCTTAGGTTCGATCCGTTTGGCGTTCGCACAGGGCGAAAGCCTGCATTTGCACCGCCATGTTATGCACTTCACTCGGTGCTCATAAGGGGCGTTTGCATCGGTATGGCTAGTGCATTTGCAGGCTACTTGCCATTCATCGAGGCCGGTCCGCCGGTAAACAGCCCGCGTTCTCTGGCCCATACGATGGCTTCGCTGCGGCTGTGCACGCCGAGTTTGGAATAGACCGTCGCGACATGATTGCGAATGGTGTTGAGCGCCAGATTGAGGCGCGCCGCGATTTTCTTGTCCGGCAGTCCCTCGCAGATCAAACCCAGCACATCGCGCTCGCGCGGGGTGAGATCGCTGGCGGCAAACCCGGCCTGGTTGGACCGATTGATGCTTTTCACATTAGCCAGTTTTTCGATCAGGGTTTGGCTAAACCACGAGGCGTCCTGCATCACTTCCTCGATGGCGTTCACCAGCTCCAGCTCCGAGCGCTTGCGTTCGGTAATGTCCATGAGCACCAACAGATAGCAGGGCGCATTATGGATGCTGACGGCATCCGCTGAGGCCACGCAGTCGATTAACTCGCTCCCTTTCTTGCGCACCCGGATGTCCATCCCTTCGACATTGCCGGTTTTTTCCAGGGCGGCAAACAAACGGCTGCCCGCCTCGGGATCGTCAAAAACCGGGATCTCGTCGACCGATTTGCCGACTAAGGCTTCGGCGTCGCATTCGATGGCGCGGACGAAGGCTTCGTTAACATCCAGCACGCGCCGCCCGTCTGCGGTGCACACCAGCGTTGGCACCGGGCTCAGGCGGAAAGATTTGGCGAACCGCTCTTCACTTTCTCGCAGCGCCGATTCAGCCTGGCGCCGGGGTTCGAGATCGGTAAATGTGAACAGCATGCAGTCGTCTTCATTGATGTCCAACGGCTGACCGGCAACCACCACCAGCTTGCTGCCTCCGTCGGGCAGTTTCAGCTCGGCCTCCATCTGCGGAATGGTGGCGCCTTCCCCCAGGCGCTGCACGGCCAGCTCTTTATGCTCGGCCTGTTGCAGGACGTCCAGTTCATAAACCGAACGCCCCAAGACCTGTTCACGTTGGTAACCGGTCATATCAAGGAACCCTTGATTGACCTTGACGTAGCGCAGATCGCTGAGCCGACAGATGACCGCCGGCGCCGGATTGGCGTTAAAGGTTTTTTCAAAGCGCTGTTCGGCGCTGGCCCACTCCGTCGCGTCGCTCATGATCAGCGCCAGCAGCTCCGGCTGCCCCTGCGGATCGGTGACGATCAGGCTCCGCAGGCGGTGCACCCAGAAACTGTCCGGATCGTCGACCTGGCGAACTTCCACCACCACATCGGTAAAGGTCTCGCCATCGGCAACCCGGTTCAAAGGGTACTGCTCCAAAGCCAGCGGATGGTTGTTGCGATAGCGCAGGGCAAAACGCGCCGCGTACTCGCCGGCATTGGCCCCCAGGGCTTGCTGGTGGCTCACGCCATGCATGGCTAACGCGGCCTCGTTGGCCCATAGCAGGGTTTGATCGGTATCCGTCAGGATCACGCCGTCGGACAAGCCGGAGATGATTTGCTGCAGGTGGCCGCGGTTGGTTTCGCTGGCCAAGACGGATTGGCTCATGTGTTCTCCGCTAGACAGAAGGGGAGCGGCCGCTTTAGGGGCCGCGGGTTACGCTACTCGCTGAGCAGCTTAGTGCATAACGTGCGTATTCGCAGGGTGTGAATGCACCAGGCGTTCTGGCGCAAATGAACCGGGACGGCCGATGATGCCGCGCGGCAGACTGAATTTGTCTGCGCGGTTTTCTGCCGTGCGTGCAATCACTTGTCCAGAAAATATAAGGAACAACGATGACCACTGTCTATGAATCAAATCGCTTTGCGTTTCAGGTGTCATGGGGCTCTATATTGGCCGGGAGTGCCGTGGCGCTGGTGACTTATCTGATATTCAGCGTGCTGGGGACGGCGATCGGCGCCCAGGCCGTGGATATGATGCAAAAGGGCAACCCGCTGAGCGGATTTGGCACCGGCACCGGGATCTGGCTGCTGGTTTCAACGCTGGCGTCGCTGGCCGCGGGCGCATTCGTCGCCGGCCGCACCGCGCCGAATCGCGGCGGCTTGCATGGCCTGCTGAGCTGGGCGATCACCACCTTGCTGACCACCTGGTTGATGGTGTCACTGGCGAGCGGCGTGGTGGGGCTGGCTGGCAACGCGGTTGGCAAAGGGCTCTCGCTGGCGGGCAGCGGCCTGGCGGCGGCGCCAAGCGTGGGCGACAGCCTGAAGCAACAGTTGGATAAAAAGGGCATCAGCCTGGACTGGGGAAACCTGGAAAGCCAGTTGAACGCAACGCTTAAGCAGAGCGGTAAGCCGGAGCTGGATCCGGCTCGGTTGGAGCAGAAAGCCAATCGGGCGGCCGCCGACGGCAAACAGTCGGCCGTGGATGCCGCGGCCGATCCGGCGCAGGCCGCCACCGAGCTTAAGCAGTGGTTCGAGCGCGTTAAGCAGTCCGGTGAGCCGACGTTGAGCGCCGCCGATAAGGACGCGCTGGTGAATATTGTTGCGGCGCGTACCGGCAAGAGCCGTGATGAAGCGAGCCAAATCGTCGATAACTACGCCCAGGCTTATCAGCAGGCGGTGCAGAAGGTGGAAAAACTCAAGGCCGAGGCCGAGCAGAAAGCGCGTGAAGCGGCTGATGAAGCGGCCAAGCAACTCTCTCGCGCCGCGTGGGGCTCACTGCTGATACTGTTGCTGGGCGCTGCGTTGAGCGCCGGCGTGGGGCGAATTGCCGAGTCAACCCGCCGTACCGTCGCGGTGAGTTGAGATGGGCAAAAACCTGTCGTGCATCTCGCTGAATTATCGAAAAGTGGCGGGAGCGTCCGCGCCCGTACTGGTCATCGATTTTTGCAACGAGAACAACGAGCGTTACACCTTGCGCTATAACTTGCCGCCGGATACCCCGGAACGGACCGAGCGACGGGTGTCCTTGCTGCTGTATCTGTTGCGTAAGCACAGAGCGGCAGAAATCGACAACCTGACGGACTAATCCGCTCATTGGATGAAAAGCCCAGCTTTGCGTGCTGGGCTTTTTTTTGAGGAGCGGGCGGTTACGGTAACAAACTATGGCGCGTATCGGCTTGGCGCTTGACGGCGGAGAGGCTGGCGCGGTGCGGGAGCATCAATGCCCCCGGGACGGGAAGGCAATATATGACCTCTAACATGATTTGTTGATGCATCCGCTTTTTCTGTGCAGGGAAAGATAAAAAAGAAACTCACTGTTGCGACACGTGATTATTAAGCCTGATGTTCAGGCTTTGCGTTAATTCCTCTCAGCTTCCTTAGCCACGGCTCAGGCTTTACCCATTAGCTGCAATAAGTGTTATCAACAATCAAGGCTATAAAATGCGATTTCATTTCTGATGATGAAATTCCTATTCGGCCATGCAATTGATGCGATAAAAAACACTTTAAGATAAAAAATTTAACAGAAAGTGTGATTCTCACTGGCGGCGCAAGTGCTCCTTCAATAGATGCACTTTGTGTCGTTAAATTTTGTTTTTCGATTTTCTTGTGGGTGGATTTATATAACATGATCATTTTCAGTTATTTATATAATGACCTCTTGGAGGGTGTGAGAATAAAAAGAAGAGGGCGTGATTTTTTAGGATTAATCTTAATGACTTAATTTCTTTGCTTAACGATTTTAATGAAAAGGATACGGCTTTTATAAATGCAAGGAGCGCACATGGATTACAGAAGAGATATTCTTTTACAAGTATTGGAGTATATGGAAAAGAATATTGTGGAGGGGCTTTCGGTTGAGAAGGTTTCAATTATCTCGGGTTACTCTAAATGGCATTTACAGCGGTTGTTTAAGCATTATTTTGGCATTACGCTCGGGACGTATATCAGGAATAGAAAGCTGAGCCGATCGGCTGTCTTGCTCAAACAGCATCAAGGGAACATATTGGATGTCGCCTTGGCATCGGGGTTTGCCTCTCAGCAATGCTACACCCGGGCATTCAAACGTTTCTTTGGCGAAACGCCCAACAGCTTTAGAAACAGCCGGGGATGGGATTTTTCCACGCAGATCCCCCCGTACGGCAACGATAATAAACCCTATTTCTATCATACGGTCATGCCGGATGACATCGAGATGCTGAAGCATTACAAAACATTAATTTTCCATTCTATAAGGAAATACAGAGATGCCAATGATATTGCGCAGACTAATGAGAAACGGCTAAGCAAAAATTGGGGGGCATATAATGTAGAGAAAAGCAGGGGGAATAAATGCCATGCCAACGGCAAGGAGCAGGCGGTTTTTCACTCCATCTTCAACTTCTATATCCCAATGGGCAAATATATTGTTATTCCCTTTATGGGCGAGTTGCCTGAGTACGTTAATTTTTTTGAGGGGATATATGATGCTTACTTGCCGGCTATCAACGTCAAAATGAGGGAGAGCTTCTTTATCGAGCTATATAGAGATGAAAGTTCAAATAGTAAGGTTATCAATGTCGATATACTTATTCCTGTGACGTAGTGATGGAAAAGGAGACGTCATGAATAGAGAAAATCGCCCCGATTCGATGAATAAACGGCACCACGCACTCCTGCTACTGTATTTAAGGCTGTCTGCCTTTGGCCGAATCATCGTCGCCGGTTTAGGAAAACGGGCCATTCAATTCATGCTGGCATTTATTCTGTTCATGTTTTCAGGAAATGCGATGGCCAATAATTGGGAACATCAGCCAATCGTGTTGGCAGGAATGACCTGGATGGCGTGCCTGCACCTGCAGGGATGAAATTAGGGCTGAATAAGGGATTGGAGCAGGGGCCGCGGGCGGTCGATGCGCATTGGCTCGATAAGGAAAAATGGCGTCCCCGACTGGAATCGAACCAGTAACTAGCCCTTAGGAGGGGCTTGTTATATCCGTTTAACTACGGGGACACTGCGGACCGGCAACCGAAGCTGCCGGGGCATTATACCTTTTTTTACCCGCAGAATAAGCGCTTAGCGGCGCGTTTGCTCAATACCTCGCCAGTTCGCGCCGAAATTTCCTCGGCTAACCGACGGCGATCACGGTTTTTCCCCGCCGTGGCGCCGTTTTTCCTCTTGCAGGCGCGCCGCCTTATTTTTGGCGCTCAAATCGTTGCGGATTTGCGCGTGGCTTATCAGCGCAAAGATAAAGGTGCCGCCGATGATGTTGCCCGCCAGCGTCGGCAGGGCGAACGGATAAACGAATGCTTGCCATCCCATCGCGCCGTTGAACACCAGATACAGGATCTCCACCGAGCCGACCACGATATGCGTCAAATCGCAAATCGCCACCAGGTAGGTCATCAACACGATCACCCAGATTTTCGCCGCGCTGGCGGCCGGGAACATCCATACCATGGTGGCGATGATCCAGCCGGCCAGGATGCCGTTGGCGAACATTTCTCCCGGCGTATGGCGCATCACCTCTTCACCCAGACTGATGAAGGCGCGGCGCGTTTCGGCGTCGAACAGCGGCATATGGGTAAACGCCAGCGCCGCCAGCGCGGTGCCGATCAGATTGCCGAGCAGCACCACGCCCCACAGGCGCAGCAGGATAAGCAGGTTGCGCGGCGTGGGCTTATGCATGATCGGCAACACCGCCGTGACGGTGTTTTCGGTAAACAGCTGCTGGCGCGCCATAATGACAATGATAAAACCGAAGGTGTAGCCGAGGTTCTCAATGAAAAAGCGGCTGGGATCGTCCGGCAAGCGGGCGTGGAAAATGCCTTTCGCCGCCAGCGAGGCGCCCATCGACAGCCCGGCGGCGATCGCCGACCACAGCAGCGCCAGCCCGTCGCGCTCCAGCTCTTTTTCGCCTTCCATCCGGATCTGCTCATGCACCGCCGCCGCGCGCGAAGGCAAATTTTCTTCCCTGACTTCGATTTCGCGTTTGCCCTGTTCCTGCTCTTCGCTCTCTACCTGCATTGTCTCATCCGGCTCGTGCTCCTGGCGTGGCTGTTCGTTCATGCTGTCGCTCCTGCTCAATAAGGGTGAGTTCACGTCATTAAGCGTAGTTGCCCGGCCTAAATGCGGCGAAATACAGAAAAAGGTAACAAGAGTTAAAATCCGCCGATTTTTTCCACGCATTCTTGATCCTGCTCGCCATATTGGCCCCTCGGCGCGCCCGCCGCAGGCTGCGTGTGGGGAAAGGCTTATGCTATGATTCGCTATCCCAAAGAAAAATATGAGTTCCCTGATGCTGGAAGCCAAAAGTCTGAGTTGCGTGCGCGATGAGCGCATCCTGTTTAGCGAGCTAAGCTTTTCAGTTCAGCCGGGCGATATCATTCAGGTAGAAGGGCCGAACGGCGCGGGCAAGACCAGTTTGCTGCGCATCCTCGCCGGTCTGGCGCGGCCGGACGGCGGTGAGGTGTGCTGGCGCGGGCGCAACACGCTGCGCGATCGCGCGGCGTATCAGCAAGATTTGCTGTTTATCGGCCATCAACCGGGCATCAAAGCCGTATTGACACCCTTTGAAAATCTGCAGTTTTATCAGGCGGTGCGCGGCGCGGCCGAGCATCAGGCCATCTGGCGCGCGCTGGAGCAGGTGGGGTTGGTGGGGTACGAAGATCTGCCGGTGGCGCAGCTTTCGGCCGGGCAACAGCGGCGGGTGGCGCTGGCGCGATTGTGGCTCAGCGCGGCGCCGCTGTGGATCCTCGATGAACCGTTGACGGCAATCGATAAACAGGGCGTGGCCGAGTTGATTAGCCTTTTTGAACAACATGCGCAGCGGGGCGGCATGGTATTGTTGACCACGCATCAGGATTTGGCCGGCGTCAGCCAAACGGTGGGCAAAATTCGTTTGGCGGAACACGACGCGGGGAGTTTGTGATGTTTTTGACTCTGGTGCGTCGCGAATTGAAGATCGCCTGCCGTAAAGGGTCGGAGATCGTCAACCCACTGTGGTTTTTCCTGATTGTGATCACGCTGTTCCCGCTGGGGATTGGCCCTGAACCGCAGCTGCTGGCGCGCATTGCGCCGGGCATCGTGTGGGTGGCGGCGCTGCTGGCTTCGCTGCTGTCGCTGGAGCGGCTGTTTCGCGACGACTTTCTCGACGGTTCGCTGGAGCAGCTGTTGCTGCTGCCGACGCCGCTGCCGATGACGGTGCTGGGCAAAGTGTGTGCTCACTGGGTTGTGACGGGATTGCCGCTGCTGATCCTGTCGCCGCTGGTGGCGCTGCTGCTGTCGCTCGATATGCAAACCTGGCTGGCGGTGGCGGGTACGCTGCTGCTCGGCACGCCGACGCTGAGTCTGATCGGCGCTATCGGCGTGGGGCTGACCGTCGGCCTGCGCAAAGGGGGCGTGCTGCTCAGCCTGCTGGTGCTGCCGCTGTATATCCCGGTGCTGATCTTCGCCACCGGCGCGATCGACGCCGCCTCGATGGGCATGCCGATCGACGGTTATCTGGCGATACTCGGCGCGATGCTGGCGGGCAGCGTGACATTGGCGCCGTTTGCCACCGCGGCGGCGCTGCGAGTGAGCGTGCACTAGCTAACGTATTGAATGAACAGACGGGGCAAGGCCGACAAGAGCGTACCCCGCAGAAGATTTTCGCCGTTTCGAACGCTCGGAGCGGCCGACGCATAAAAATTACCGTGAGCACTGACGACAATGTGGAAATGGTTACATCAACTGGCGCGGCCTGAACGGCTGTATCACGTCTGCGGCCGCTTTATCCCCTGGCTGGGGCTGGCGGCGGCGGCCTGCCTGCTGCTTGGCTGGGCATGGGGCTTTGGTTTCGCGCCGAAGGATTATCAGCAGGGCGACAGCTTCCGCATCATTTATATTCACGTGCCGGCGGCCATGTGGTCGATGGGCATCTACGCCTCGATGGCGGTGGCGGCTTTCATCGGCCTGGTGTGGCAGATGAAAATGTCCGATACCGTGGTGGCGGCGATGGCGCCGATCGGCGCGGTGTTCACCTTTATCGCGCTGGTGACCGGCTCCGCCTGGGGCAAGCCGATGTGGGGCACCTGGTGGGTGTGGGATGCGCGTCTGACCTCCGAGCTGGTGCTGCTGTTCCTCTATATGGGTGTCATCGCGCTGTATAACGCTTTTGAAGACCGTCGCCTGGCGGGCCGGGCCGCCGGCATTCTGGTGCTGGTGGGCGTGGTGAACATTCCGATCATCCATTTCTCCGTCGAATGGTGGAATACGCTGCATCAGGGCTCGACCAACATGCAGCAGTCTATCGCGCCCAGCATGCGCACCCCGCTGCGCTGGGCGATCCTCGGTTACCTGCTGCTGTTCGTCACGCTGACGCTGATGCGCCTGCGCAATCTGATCTTGTTCCAGGAGCGCCAGCGCCCGTGGGTCGCCGGGCTGGTGAATAAGGAGCGTCAGTCATGAATGCCGCGTTCGATTCCTGGTCGGCGTTTTTCGCCATGGGCGGTTACGCCTTCTATGTTTGGCTGGCGGTCGCCGCCACGCTGATTTCGCTGTTGGGGCTGGTGGCGCACACCGTCTGGCAGCGGCGGCAGTTGCTCGCCGAGATCGGCCGCCGTCAGGCGCGCGAGCGGCGCATTCGCCATGCGCAGCAATCAAAACAAAAATCCGCCGCACCGCGGGAGAAATCATTGTGAATCCACGTCGTAAAAGCCGCCTTTATCTGGCGATCGTTGTGCTGATCGGCATCGCGCTGACCGCGACCCTGATGCTGTACGCGCTGCGCTCCAACATCGATCTGTTCTACACCCCGGGTGAAATCCTGCAGGGCAAGGGCGAAAACCATGAGAAGCCCGAGGTCGGCCAGCGGCTGCGCATCGGCGGCATGGTGATGCCCGGCTCGGTGAAACGCGATCCCAATACGCTGCAGGTCAGCTTCAAGATTTACGATGCGCGCGGCGCGATCGGCGTGACCTACACCGGCATTCTGCCGGACCTGTTCCGCGAAGGGCAGGGCGTGGTGGCGCAGGGCGTGCTGGGCGAGGGCAACGTGGTCAACGCGCGCGAAGTGCTGGCCAAGCACGACGAAAAATACACCCCGCCGGAAGTGGCCGACGCGATGAAAGAGAATCACAAAGGGCCGGCGGAAGCGTATAACGCGCCGCAGGCGGAGGGCGCCAAGTCATGATGCCGGAACTGGGCAGTTTTCTGCTGTGCCTGGCACTGGCGATCGCGCTGCTGCTGAGCATTTACCCGCAGTGGGGCGCGGCGCGGCAGGACAGCCGCATGATGGCGGTGGCCCGCCCGCTGACCTACGGCATGTTCGCCGCGATTGCGCTGGCGTTCCTGTGCCTGGTGCATGCCTTCGTGGTCAATGATTTTACCGTCGCCTACGTGGCCACCAACTCCAATACCCAACTGCCGGTGTATTACCGCATCGCCGCCACCTGGGGGGCGCACGAAGGTTCGCTGCTGCTGTGGGTGCTGCTGCTGAGCTGCTGGTCGCTGGCGGTGGCGTTGTGCAGCCGGGCGATGCCACAGGACGCGGTGGCGCGGGTGTTGTCGGTGATGGGCATGATCACCGCCGGCTTCCTGCTGTTCATCATCATGACCTCCAACCCGTTCACCCGCACGTTGCCTAACTTCCCGATCGACGGCAGCGATCTCAACCCGCTGCTGCAGGATATCGGCCTGATCTTCCACCCGCCGCTGCTGTACATGGGCTATGTCGGCTTCTCGGTCGCCTTCGCGTTCGCCATCGCCTCGCTGATGGCCGGCCGGCTCGACACCGCCTGGGCGCGCTGGTCGCGCCCGTGGACCACCGCCGCCTGGGTGTTCCTCACGCTGGGCATCGTGCTCGGATCGGCCTGGGCCTACTATGAGCTGGGCTGGGGCGGCTGGTGGTTCTGGGATCCGGTGGAGAACGCTTCCTTTATGCCGTGGCTGGCCGGCACCGCGCTGATGCATTCGCTGGCGGTGACCGAGAAACGCGGCACGTTCAAAGCCTGGACGGTGTTGCTGGCGATCACCGCTTTCTCGCTGTGCCTGCTGGGCACCTTCCTGGTGCGCTCCGGCGTGCTGGTCTCGGTGCACTCCTTCGCCTCCGATCCGGCGCGCGGCATGTTTATTCTCGCCTATCTGGTGATCGTCATCGGCGGTTCGCTGCTGCTGTACGCGGTCAAGGGCGGGCAGGTGCGCAGCCGGGTGCAGCACGAGACCTTCTCGCGCGAGACCTTCCTGCTGGGCAACAACGTGCTGCTGATCGCCGCCATGCTGGTGGTGCTGTTGGGCACGCTGCTGCCGTTGGTGCACAAACAGTTGGGGCTGGGCAGCATTTCGATCGGCGAGCCGTTCTTCAACACCATGTTCACCTGGCTGATGGCGCCGCTGGCGCTGCTGTTGGGCATCGGGCCGCTGGTGCGCTGGCGCCGCGATGAGCCGGGCAAGCTGTGGCGCCGCCTCGGCGTGGCGCTGCTGGTGACGCTGGTGCTGTCGATTCTGCTGCCGTGGCTGTTGCAGGACAGCATCGCCGGCATGACGGTGGTGGGCCTGATTATGGCGCTGTGGGTGATCATCCTGACGCTGATGGAGCTGCATGAGCGCGCCACCCATCGTCACGGTTTCTGGCGCGGCCTGCGGCAGCTGTCCCGTAGCCACTGGGGCATGGTGCTCGGCCACCTCGGCGTGGCGGTGACGGTGATCGGCATCGCCTTCAGCCAGAACTACAGCGTGGAGCGCGACGTGCGGATGAAGGCCGGCGACAGCGTGGATATCCACAACTATCACTTCGTGTTCCGCGACGTGCACGACATTCGCGGCCCGAACTACAGCGGTGGCGTCGGCATCATCGACGTCACGCGCAACGGCAAGCCGGAGGCGACGCTGCACGCGGAGAAACGCTACTACAGCGTGGCGCGCAGCATGATGACCGAGGCGGCGATCGACGGCGGGTTCAGCCGCGATCTGTACGCAGCGCTGGGCGAGGAGCTGGAAGACGGCTCCTGGGCGGTGCGTCTGTATTACAAACCCTTCGTGCGCTGGATCTGGTTCGGCGGCGTCTTTATGGCGCTCGGCGGCCTGCTGTGCATTCTCGATCCGCGTTATCGCATGAGCAAAAAGCTCAAGCGTGAAGGCAAGCTGGAGGCGCAATCATGAAGCGTAAGCTGCTGTTTATCCCGTTGGTGCTCTTCCTGCTGCTGGTGGCGGCCCTGATGGTGCAACTGACGCGCAACGCCGGCGGCGAAGATCCGACCATGCTGGAGTCGGCGCTGATCGGCAAACCGGTGCCGACCTTCAGGCTGGAATCGTTGGATCAGCCGGGCAAAACCTACGATCAGGCGGTGCTGCGCGACGGCAAGCCGATATTGCTCAACGTCTGGGCCACCTGGTGCCCGACCTGCCGCGCGGAACACCAGTATCTCAATACGCTGGCGGCGCGCGGCGTGCGGGTGGTCGGCCTGAACTATAAAGACGATCGCGCCAAGGCGGTGACCTGGCTTAATTCCCTCGGCAATCCCTATGCGCTCAGCCTGTACGACGGCGACGGCATGCTGGGATTGGATCTCGGGGTGTACGGCGCGCCTGAGACCTTCCTTATCGACGGACAGGGGATCATTCGCTATCGCCATGCCGGCGACATGAACGAGCGCGTCTGGCAGCAGGAAGTGCTGCCGCTGTATAGAAAGTACGGGGGTGAGGCATGAGGCTGATTGCCCTGCTGTTCGCCGCATTGCTGAGCTGGAGCGCCGCTGCGGCGATCGATACCTATCGCTTCAACTCCGTCGAGCAGGAGCAACAGTATCGCGAGTTGACCGAACAGCTGCGCTGCCCGAAATGCCAGAACAACAGCATTGCCGATTCCAACGCCATTATCGCCGCAGACATGCGCACCAAGGTGTACGAGCTGATGATGCAGGGGCAAAGCAAGCAGCAGATCATCGATTACATGGTGGCGCGTTATGGCAATTTCGTCACCTACGAACCGCCGGTAACGCCGGCGACGCTGATCTTGTGGATCGGCCCGCTGCTGTTCGTGCTGATAGGCGGGGCGGTGGTGATCCTGCGCACCCGTCGCCGGCCCGACGCGGCGGTGGACGATGAATTCTCCGAACGGGAACGGCAGCGCCTGGCGGCGTTGTTGCAAGAGACTGACAGGAAGAAACCCTAATGGCTTTTTGGCTGATTATTTGCGTGTTGCTGGCCGGCGCCGCCGCGTTGCTGGTGGTGCCGGCGATGCGCCACGGCAAGCAGAGCGCCGCTACGCGCGATGCGCTGAACAAGGCGTTCTATCAGGATCGCCTCAGCGAACTGGAGCAGGACGAGCAGCAGGGCGTGGTGGCCGAGCGCCCGGAGCTGGTTAAAGAGCTGCAACAGAACCTGTTGAACGACATCCCCGTCGAACAGGCAGAGCAGGCGAAACCGATCAACCGTTGGGCGTTAGTGCCGGGCGTGCTGTTATTGCTGGCGGTGACCGTTGGCTTTTATCTGAAAACCGGCGGGTTGGCGCAGGTGCTGGATTGGCGTCTGGTGCAGGCGCAAATGCCGGAATTGCGTGAGCGCGTCGCCAATGAGCGCGCCAAACCGCTGAGCATGGAAGAGATCGCTCGCCTCGGGCTGGGGCTGCGCACCGAGCTACAGCAGGACGATCGCAATATCAATGACTGGATGATGCTGGGGCGCGTCGGCATGGCGTTGAACAACGCCACCACCGCCACGCAGGCGTTTGCTCATGCCTATCAATTGGATCCGAATAGTCTGGAAGTGCGGCTCGGCTATGCCGAGGTCTTGACGCGATCCAACGATCCGGAGGATAACAAGCAGGCGACGCAGCTGTTGCGGCGCATGATCGCGGAAAATCACAGCGATCCGCGGGTGCTCAGCCTGTTGGCGTTCAACGCTTTCGAACAGGGCGATTTCAAACAGGCGATCGGCGCCTGGCAAGTGATGCTGCAGCTGCTGCCGGCTAACGATCCGCGCGCGGAAGTGATAAAGCGCAGTATTGCACAAGCAAAAGCCCAGGCCGGCGGAGAAACTGTTAAACTGAATGTGACTGTTTCACTGTCACCGCAGGCGGCGAAAGCCATGCCGCCGCAGGGGACGCTGGTTATCTCGGTGACCGACGGCGTCAGCCCGGTGCCGGTCGCGGTAAAACAATTGCCGTTGAGCCGTTTTCCGCTGTCTTTCTCTCTGGACGACAGCAACGCCATGATGCCCGAGCGTCTACTCTCGGCACAGCATCAGGTGCAGGTGCGTGTGCGCCTCTCACAGGACGGATTGGCCACGCCGCAGCCGGGGGACTGGTTCGGCGAAAGCTCGCTGCAGACATTCAGCGGCAAAGAGCAGGTTAGCGTTCAGATAAACAAGCAGGTCCCTGAAAAATAAGACCGAACGTGTTTTTATGGAGAAAAATATGAACTTTCGCCTGACTGGGGTGGCATTCGCAGCGGCATTACTGGTGGGCTGTGCCAGCGCGCCAGACAATGAGCCGCAAGGGCGTTCCGATCCTCTGGAAGGATTTAACCGGACGATGTTCGACTTCAACTACAACGTCCTGGATCCTTATATCCTGCGTCCGGTCGCGGTGGCCTGGCGTGACTACGTGCCGATGCCGGCGCGTAACGGCATCAGCAACTTCACCTCTAACCTGGAAGAGCCGGCCAGCATGGTCAACGCCTTCCTGAAGGGGGATCCTTACCGCGGGATGATCCACTTCAACCGTTTCTTCCTGAACACCCTGCTCGGGATGGGCGGCCTGATCGACGTGGCCGGCATGGCCAACCCGAAACTGGCGCGCGAAGAGCCGAACCGTTTCGGCAGCACGTTGGGGCATTACGATGTGGGCTACGGTCCGTACGTGATGCTGCCGGGCTACGGCAGCTTTACCCTGCGTGAAGACGGCGGCGACTTTGCGGATACGCTGTATCCGATGCTGAGCTACCTGACTTTCTGGATGTCGGCGGGCAAATGGGTGGTCGAGGGTATCGAAACTCGCGCTCAACTGCTGGATTCCGACGGCCTGCTGCGCAACTCCTCCGATCCTTATGTCATGGTGCGCGAAGCTTACTTCCAGCGCCACGACTTCATCGCCAACGGCGGTTCGCTCAAGCCGGAAGAGAACCCGAACGCCAAGGCGATTCAGGGCGATCTGGACGAGATCGACTCGCAGTAACCGCCGGCCTTATGCCCATGAAAACCCGCCGTCTGGCGGGTTTTTTTACGCCCGCGGCGAGCGACAGGCAAAGAAAAAGCGCCCCGTGGGGCGCTTTGGCATCCATCTCAGGCGAGATTAGAAGCGGTAGTTGAAGTTGGCGCCGTACAGCCAGGCCTTGCCTTCGGAGGTGAAGGTGTAAGGACCTTCATTGATGGTGACTTTCTGGCCGTGCATGTAGGACACGCCGACGTCGACCGAGGCGTCTTTGTTGAACGCATAGGTAGTACCGGCACTCAGCCAGAAACGGTCCTGATCGGGAATGGAGATCGAACGGTTTTGGGCAGGCACCGGGCTGTCATCGAAGGCGATACCGGTACGGAAGGTCCAGTTATCGTCGTAGAAGTAGGTGGTGCCCAGCGCGATGCGGTAAGCGTCTTTGAAGCCTTCATGCTTCTGGAACAGCGTCTGGCCGTTGTTGCCGGTGGCTTTCAGCTCTTGGAACTGGCTCCAGCTGGTGTAGGCCAGGCTGTAGTGAACGGCCCACTGCGGCGCCACTTTGTTGTAACCGGACAGCTCCCACATTTCAGGCAGGTGCAGGCTCAGAGAACCCGGGATGGTGGTGCCGTTGGTGCCCCATGGCAGGCCTTGAGAGGCCAGCAGCGGGTTGAAGGCTGAAGGCAGGCTGCTCTTGTAATCGCCGTCGAAGTCGATTTTGACTTCAGAGCGATAGGTGAAGCCGTAACGGTTGTTTTCATCCACTTCGTAGAGAATACCGGCGTTCCAGCCGAAGCCCCATTCGTCGCCTTTCAGGTGAGAAATTTGGGTATCTGCCGGGATCTGCGAAACCGGGCCGGCCAACTGTGGCGGCAATTTGCCTGAACCGGCGATCAATTTTGGCAGATCGCCGGCGTAACGCTCGAGTTTAGCCTTGGCGTAGACGGCGTCAAAACCCAGACCGAAGCTGAAGTTTTTGTTCAGGCGATAAGCGCCGCTCAGGTTCAGGTTCAGGGTTTCCAGATCGGTTTTGCCGCCCATGGAGCCCGCCGCATAACCGTTGTTATATTCGGTCGCCAAACCGAAGTTGCTGGTGACCGAGCCGCCTACGGCGAATTGATCGTTAATCGGGTGAACATAATGCAGGTTCGGCACCCAGGCGGTCGGCGCGATGTTTTTCGCATCCAGACTGGCTCCGGAAGGGGATTGGCCACTGATATCGACGTCCGGATCGATGAAGACTGCGCCGAAAGAGAGTTCCGGGCGGGTATACATCATCAGCAACGCCGGGTTGCGGCTTGCGGAGGCCGCCGTATCCGCCATGGCGCCTTCGCCAGAATACGAACGTCCTAAACCAGCTGATGAGAACTCATTCAGCTGGAATCCTGCGGCAGACACGTTTGAAGAAATAATTGCCACTGCAGCTGCGAGAGCTGATTTAGTCAATAGGTTTTTCTGGCTCATGACCAAAACCTCATTATGTGTTTATTATTTAAACTATTGTTACACGAAGTAACAAGGAGCGCGGGATTGTAGGGTCCGTTATCGTTCAGACAAATCAGACCAGTGGCTGAAGTATAGGTCTGACCTGTGAAAATGTTGCAAGTTTGTTTTTGAAATATTTCCACTCTGATATCAAAAAAGAGATCTGCTTAACAAAAAGACAGTGGTAAATAACAAAATTCTTACCATTTCTTAGCAGGCGCTCATTTTTATTTGTGATTTCCATCACTTAAAACACCCAGTAAAAGTAAGTGCTAGTGATTGCCGGCTTGGGAGCGTAAAATACCCACAGAATTTTGTGGCTTTGCGCCGGTGAATAAAACGGCAATTTGGGCTGATAACAGAGGCCCTTGAGGAGAACCAACCATGTCAGATGCAATTAATAAATGCAGCGCCCAGGAAACCGCCGCGTGTTGCTGCGTGGATGTCGGCACCGTGATGGATAACACCGATTGCACCGCATCCTACAGCCAGGTGTTCAGCAATCAACAAGATGCGGAGGCGATGCTGGCGGCCCTGAGCGAAAAGGCGCGCGCGGTCGAATCCGATCCCTGTGACATCAGCAGTAGCATTAAACCGGTTGACGGCGGCGTACAATTGGAAGCCGATTTTACCTTCGCCTGCCAGGCGGAAACCCTGATCTTCCAGCTCGGCCTGCGTTAATCCCCGCTTTACCCCCGGCGCCGCCTGCTGCGCGCCGGGGATTTCCTTCCCAGCTCGTTCCCGATAGAAAGTGCGCCTGCTCGCAGTTTTGATCTCTGCCGGTTTGCCAAATGTAACCGTTTGGTTAACAATGACCTCATCAGGTCAGACCTCTTTCTGCCCATTGCGCTGACGTTATTTTCTTCAGGAGCATTTATGAGTAAGGCACTGCCGTTGGTGACCCGTCATGGTGACCGCATTGCGATTGTGAATGGACTGCGTACCCCCTTTGCCAAACAGGCGACCGCCTATCACGGCATTCCGGCGGTGGATTTAGGGAAAACGGCGGTGAGCGAGCTGTTGGCGCGCAGCGGTATCGAGCCGCAACTGATCGAACAGCTGGTGTTCGGCCAGGTGGTGCAAATGCCCGAGGCGCCGAACATCGCGCGTGAGATCGTGCTTGGCACCGGCATGAGCGTCCATACCGACGCCTACAGCGTGTCGCGCGCCTGCGCCACCAGCTTCCAGGCGATCGCCAACGTGGCGGAGAGCATCATGGCCGGCAGCATCAGCGTCGGCATCGCCGGCGGGGCCGACTCTTCTTCCGTCTTGCCGATCGGCGTCAGCAAGGCGCTGGCGCGCACGTTGGTGGACGTCAACAAGGCGCGCACGCTGTCGCAGCGCCTCAAATTGTTCAGCCGGCTGAAATTCCGCGATCTGATGCCGGTGCCGCCGGCGGTGGCGGAGTATTCCACCGGCCTGCGCATGGGCGATACCGCCGAACAGATGGCGAAAAGCCACGGCATCACCCGTGAAGCGCAAGATGCGCTGGCGCATCGTTCCCACGAGCTGGCGGCCAAGGCCTGGCGGGAGGGGTGGCTGCGCGACGAGGTCATGACCGCCTACGTGCCGCCTTACCGCGCTCAGCTTTCTGAAGACAACAATATCCGCAAAGACTCCAGCCTGGCTTCCTACGCCAAGCTGAAACCGGCATTCGATCGCAAACACGGCAGCGTCACTGCGGCCAACAGCACGCCGTTGACCGACGGCGCGGCGGCGGTGCTGATGATGAGCGAATCGCGCGCCAAAGAGCTGGGGCTGCAGCCGCTCGGCTATCTGCGCAGTTTCGCCTTCGCCGCCATCGACGTGTGGGAAGACATGCTGCTGGGGCCCTCCTACGCCACGCCGCTGGCGCTGGATCGCGCCGGCATCGGCCTGGCCGATCTGACGCTCATCGACATGCATGAAGCCTTCGCCGCGCAAACGCTGGCCAACCTGAAGATGTTCGCCAGCGAAGCGTTCGCCCGCGAGAAGCTTGGCCGCAGCCAGGCAATCGGCGAAGTGGACATGGACAAATTCAACGTATTGGGCGGTTCTATCGCCTATGGTCACCCGTTCGCCGCCACCGGCGCGCGCATGATTACCCAGACGCTGCGTGAGCTGAAACGCCGCGGCGGCGGGCTGGGTCTGACCACCGCCTGCGCCGCCGGCGGGTTAGGGGCCGCGATGATCGTGGAGGTGGAATGATGAGCGTCGAAAACGCATTGCACGAGCAGCGCGCCAAACCGTCGGCCTTTCAACTGACGATCCGCCCCGACAACATCGGGGTGATCACCATCGACGTGCCGGGCGACAAGGTCAATACGCTCAAGGCCGAGTTCGTCGAACAGGTTAACGACGTGCTGATCCGCGCGCAGCAGCATACTGCGCTGGAAGGGCTGGTGATCGTTTCCGGCAAGCCGGACTCGTTTATCGCCGGCGCTGATATCACCATGATCGCCGCCTGCACCAGCGCCAAAGAGGCGGAAACGCTGGCCAAGAAAGGGCAGAGCACGCTGGCGCAGATCGCCGCCTTCCCGGTACCGGTGGTGGCGGCCATCCACGGCGCCTGCCTGGGCGGCGGACTGGAATTAGCGCTGGCCTGCCACGGCCGCGTCTGTTCGCTGGATGACAAAACCGCGCTCGGTCTGCCGGAAGTGCAGCTGGGCCTGCTGCCGGGCTCCGGTGGCACTCAGCGCCTGCCGCGCCTGATAGGCGCCGCCAAGGCGCTGGACATGATCCTGACCGGCAAGCACATTCGCGCCCGCCAGGCGCTGCGCATGGGGCTGGTGGACGACGCCGTGCCGCAATCGATTTTGCTGCAGACCGCCATCGAGCGGGTGAAACAGGGCTGGAAGCATCAGCGCGAGCTGCCGTGGCAGGATCGTCTGCTCAACGGCCCGCTGGGCAGAAATCTGCTGTTCAGCATCGTGCGCAAGAAAACGTTGGCGAAAACGCACGGCAACTACCCGGCGGCGGAGCGCATCATTCAGGTGGTGCGCACCGGGCTGGATCACGGCAGCGCCAGCGGCTATGAAGCCGAAGCGCGCGCCTTTGGCGAGCTGGCGATGACGCCGCAATCGGCGGCGTTGCGCAGCCTGTTCTTCGCTTCCACCGCGCTGAAAAAAGAGCGGGGCGGCGATGCTCAGCCGCGCGCCTTGCATCGCGTCGGCATTCTCGGCGGCGGCCTGATGGGTGGCGGCATCGCCTGCGTCACCGCCACGCGCGGCGGTTTGCCGGTTCGCATCAAAGACATCAATGAAACTGGCATCAATCATGCGCTGAAATACAGTTGGGACGTGCTCGGCAAGCGGGTGCGCAGCAAGCGCATGCGCCCGGCGGAACGGCAAAAACAGATGATGCTGATCTCCGGCTCTACCGATTACACCGGCTTCGAGCAGGTGGATATCGTGGTCGAGGCGGTGTTTGAGGATCTGGCGCTGAAGCAGAAGATGGTGGCCGAGGTCGAAGCGAACTGCGCGCCGCATACCGTGTTCGCCTCCAATACTTCCTCGCTGCCTATCGGTCAAATCGCCGAACAGGCCCAGCGGCCGCAGCAGGTGATCGGTCTGCACTACTTCAGCCCGGTGGACAAAATGCCGCTGGTGGAAGTGATCCCGCACGCCGGCACCAGCGAACAAACCATCGCCACCACCGTGGCGCTGGCGCACAAGCAGGGCAAGACCGCCATCGTGGTGGGCGACAGCGCCGGTTTTTATGTCAACCGCATCCTGGCGCCGTACATCAACGAAGCGGCGCGCTGCCTGCTGGAAGGCGAGCCCATTGAATCGCTGGACAAAGCGCTGGTGGACTTCGGCTTCCCGGTCGGCCCCATCACCCTGTTGGACGAAGTGGGCATCGACGTCGGCACCAAGATCATTCCGGTGCTGGTTGAGGCGCTGGGGCCGCGCTTCGCCGCGCCTGCCGCGTTCGATGCGGTGCTGAAGGACGGGCGCAAAGGGCGCAAGAACGGCCGCGGCTTCTATCTTTACCCGAGCGAGGGGCAGCAGCGTCAGCGGCGTAAGCGCGCGGACACCTCATTGTATACGTTGCTCGGCGTCACGCCGAAGGCGCATATGCTGCCGGCGACCATTGCCCAGCGCTGCGTGATGATGATGCTGAACGAAGCGGCGCGCTGTCTGGATGAAGGCGTGATCCGCAGCGCGCGCGACGGTGACATCGGTGCGGTATTCGGCATCGGTTTCCCGCCGTTCCTTGGCGGCCCGTTCCGCTATATGGATGAACTCGGCGCCGAGAAAGTGGTGAAGACGCTGGACTACCTGCGTCAGCAGCACGGCGAGCACTTCGCGCCGTGCGAGCGCCTGCAGCGCATGGCGCAGCAGGGCGAACGTTTTTACCCGCTGGGGAGTTGAACGCAGGGCGGCCCGATTTGCACTATAGTTGCAACAGGGCCGCGTTGTGATCGCCATCACTCCTTGCGACAGCGTCAGCCCGTGAGGCTGTACAGCAAGGCTGCGGCAGCGGTAAGTTAGCTTGAGCGCCATCAATAATTTTCATGGCGAAAAGGTTAAAATTTAACCCGTTGAATTGATTGTTCTATGAGCAATCGAGGTTTGCCCGGGGAGGATTGCTGTAAAAAACAGCATTTTCTTTACGCAAACTTTCAGGCAAAATGCCCGGCCGCCATAAAGAGACGGCGCGTTATCGTTTTAAAGCTTTGGCTTTGGGGTTGTAAAACTCGGCGGTACAGCACGCACGGCGTTTCTGTATAGCGTTACTTTGTCAACAACAGCGGTGCAATATGCAAGTTTTGATTATGCGTCACGGAGAGGCGGCGCTCGAGGCAGCCAGCGATGCGGTAAGGCCCCTTACCCTGTGCGGCCGCGACGAGTCCCGTCAGATGGCGGCCTGGTTGAACACCAAGTCTGTGGATATTGAACGCGTGCTGGTCAGCCCCTATCTGCGGGCCGAACAGACGCTGGCGACGGTGCGTGAAGCCTTGACGCTGCCGGAGGGCGAAGAAGTGCTGCCCGAACTGACGCCGGGCGGGAACGCCGAACAAGTCGGCAGCTATCTTCAGGCGTTGGCGATGCAAGGGGTGAGCTCGGTGCTGATCGTGTCGCACCTGCCGCTGGTAGGGTATCTGGTGGCGGAACTGTGTCCGGGCGAGTGCCCGCCGATGTTCGCGACCTCGGCGATCGCCAACGTCGATCTGCCGGCGGACGGCAGCTACGGCAAATTTGAATGGCAGGTCAGCCCGTCGCAGGTGATGGCCAAAGTGTGAGCCGCGGATGCGGTGCGGAATAAACTCAGGGCGATGTCTGATATCGCCCTGAGTCGTTTCTGCGGGAGGCTATTCTGCCAGCTCCACCAACAGCAGGACGGCGGCGTTGCCGCCCCATTCCTTCGGCGCCTGATGGAACGCCAGCACGTCGGGATGCTGCGCCAGCCACAGCGGCGTTTGCTGTTTGAGAATGTGTTTGCCGTGCCCGTGCATCACGCAGGCGCAGTGCACATGCTCGCGTTTGCAGGCGGCGATCAGCGCCCCCAATTCCTGCTTGGCCTGCAGCTGAGTCAGGCCGTGCAAATCAAGAAACAGCTCCGGCGAATAATCGCCGCGTCGCAGCTTCTTCAGCTCATACGGGCTGCTGCCGGGGCGCACGTAGCGCGTCGGGCCTTCCTCTTCCAGCTGCGGCTGATATTCATCTGAAAAATAATAGCTGGCATCGACCTGCTCCTGCAGCAGCCGCTGCGGCGCGACCTGTTTGACCTTGAGCTTCGGCGGGCGGTGGACGATGGTGTCCTGGCGCAGCTTTTTTGCGCCCGCCACCGACTCTCTGAAGAGCTGTTGTTCGTCTTTGCTCAGAGGGGGCTTGTTCTTCATGCTTCATTCACCGGAAATCGTTTATTTCGCTAGTTTACCTTGTGAATGAGCGCTGTCGACGCAAAACTCGGGCCAGAGTGAAAAGCGCGAGGGGCGCGCGTGATTTGTCGCGGGCTTCATGGCAAACTATGCGGCTAAATCATGAAACACAGCGCCTGCCGGAGGGCAAATTGGACAAAATTTTCGTCGACGAAGCAGTGAACGAACTGCACACCATTCAAGATATGCTGCGCTGGACGGTAAGCCGTTTCAACGCCGCCAATATCTATTATGGTCACGGAACCGACAATCCGTGGGACGAAGCGGTGCAATTGGTGCTGCCAAGCCTGTTTCTGCCGTTGGACATTCCGGAGGACATGCATACCGCTCGTCTGACTTCCAGCGAGCGCCATCGCATCGTTGAGCGCGTGATCCGCCGCGTCAACGAGCGTATCCCGGTCGCCTACCTGACCAACAAGGCCTGGTTCTGCGGCATGGAATTCTACGTCGACGAACGCGTGCTGGTGCCGCGCTCGCCGATCGGCGAGTTGATCAACGATCGTTTCAGCGCGCTGATCCCGCACCCGCCGCGCCATATTCTCGACATGTGCACCGGCAGCGGCTGCATCGCCATCGCCTGTGGCTACGCTTTCCCGGAAGCGGAAGTGGACGCGGTGGACATCTCCAGCGACGTGCTGGCGGTGACCGAGCGCAATATTCAGGCGCACGGCGTCGAGCACCAGGTGATCCCGATCCGTTCCGATCTGTTCCGCGACGTTCCCGCGATCCAGTACGATCTGATCGTCACCAACCCGCCGTACGTCGATGCGGAAGACATGTCGGATCTGCCGCAGGAGTTCCGCTTTGAGCCGGAACTGGGGCTGGCGGCGGGCAGCGACGGCTTGAAGCTGGTGCGCCGCATCCTGGCGTGCGCGCCGGACTACCTGACCGACGACGGCGTGCTGATTTGTGAAGTGGGCAACAGCATGGTACATCTGATGGAACAATATCCGGACATCCCGTTCACCTGGCTGGAATTCGAAAACGGCGGCGACGGCGTGTTCATGCTGACCAAACAGCAGCTGGTGGATTGCAAGGATCACTTCAGCCTCTATCGCAGCTAAGCCGCATTTCCAAGGCCCGCATGGCGGGCCTCATAACGATAAAAGACTAACGGTAAGGAGCCGTGATGGCAGGAAACAGTATTGGGCAGATTTTCCGCGTCACCACCTTCGGTGAATCTCACGGGGTGGCGCTGGGTTGTATCGTCGACGGCGTGCCGCCCGGCATCCCGCTCACCGAAGCCGATTTGCAACACGATCTGGACCGCCGTCGTCCGGGCACCTCGCGTTACACCACCCAGCGTCGCGAACCGGATCAGGTGCGCATTCTCTCCGGCGTATTCGAAGGCGTGACCACCGGCACCAGCATCGGTCTGATCATTGAAAACACCGATCAGCGCTCGCAAGACTACAGCGCCATCAAAGACGTGTTCCGTCCCGGGCATGCCGACTACACCTACGAACAGAAATACGGTCTGCGCGACTATCGCGGCGGCGGCCGCTCTTCGGCGCGTGAAACCGCCATGCGCGTCGCGGCGGGCGCTATCGCCAAGAAATACCTGCAGCAGAAGTTCGGCGTGCAGGTGCGCGGCTATCTGGCGCAGATCGGCGACGTGACCTGCGAGCTGAAAGACTGGGATCAGGTCGAACAGAACCCGTTCTTCTGCCCGGATCCGGACAAGCTGGAAGCGCTGGACGAACTGATGCGCGCGCTGAAAAAAGAGGGTGACTCCATCGGCGCCAAGGTCAGCGTGATTGCGGAAAACGTGCCGGTTGGCCTGGGCGAGCCGGTGTTTGACCGCCTCGATGCCGATCTGGCGCATGCGCTGATGAGCATCAACGCGGTGAAAGGCGTGGAGATCGGCGACGGATTCGCCGTGGTGACCAAACGCGGCAGCGAAAACCGCGATGAAATCACCCCGGAAGGCTTCCAAAGCAACCATGCCGGCGGCATTCTCGGCGGCATCAGCAGCGGCCAACCGGTGATCGCGCATCTGGCGCTGAAGCCAACCTCCAGCATCATGGTGCCGGGCCGCACCATCAATCGCCACGGGGAAGCGGTGGAAATGGTGACCCGCGGTCGCCACGATCCGTGCGTGGGCATCCGCGCCGTACCGATCGCCGAAGCGATGATGGCGATCGTGTTGATGGATCACCTGCTGCGCCAGCGTGCGCAAAACGGTGATGTGGTTTCCGACGTGCCTCGCTGGTAATCGCCATGAAAAACTGGATGTTGGGCCTGGTGGCCCTGACGGCCTCCGCTTCCGCCATGGCGCTGACGCCGTGGCAGAAAATCGACCATCCGGTGGCCGGCGCGCCGCAGGCGGTGGGCGGTTTCGCCAACGGCTGCATCATCGGCGCGCAGCCGTTGCCGCTGAATTCACCGGACTATCAGGTGATGCGTACCGACCAGCGCCGCTATTTCGGCCATCCGGATCTGCTGGCGTTCATACAGCGCCTCAGCAGCAAAGCGAACCAGAAAGCGCTGGGCACGGTGCTGATCGGCGACATGGCGATGCCGGCCGGCGGGCGCTTCAGCAGCGGCCACGCCAGCCACCAGTCTGGGCTCGACGTCGACATCTGGCTGCAGCTGCCGCGCCAACGTTGGAGCGCGCAGCAATTGCTCAAGCCGCAGCCGATCGACCTGGTGTCGGGCGACGGCAAACAGGTGGTGGCGAGCCAATGGCAACCGCAGATTGAGTCGCTGATCAAACTGGCGGCGCAGGATGCGGACGTGACGCGCATCTTCGTCAACCCGGCGATCAAGCAGCGTCTGTGCCTGGACGCCGGCGCCGATCGCGCCTGGCTGCACAAGGTGCGGCCGTGGTTTGGCCACCGTGCGCATATGCACGTGCGTCTGCGTTGTCCGGCCGGCAGCCTGGAGTGCCAGGAGCAGGATACGCCGCCGCCGGGCGATGGCTGCGGCGCCGAACTGGCGAGTTGGTTCGTGCCGCATCAGCCGAACGCGAAGCCGGGCAAACCCGTGCCGCCGCCGTTACCGCCTACCTGTCAGGCATTGCTGGATCACCATTTCTCAGCGGAATAACACATGGACTGGTTCGTCATTGGCCCCGAGATGCTCGGGGTGTTGTTTGCGGTAGCGCTGCTGGCGGGGTTTATCGACTCCATCGCCGGCGGCGGCGGATTACTGACGGTGCCGGCCTTGCTGGCAGTGGGGGTTCCTCCGGCGCAGGCGCTGGCGACCAATAAGCTGCAGTCGGTCGGCGGCTCTTTCTCCGCCAGTCTGTACTTCATTCGTCGGCGAGCGGTGAACCTCAACGACCAGAAGCTGACGATTTTTCTGACGCTGATCGGCTCGATCGCCGGCGCGATTCTGGTGCAGCACATGCGCGCCGATTTGCTGCGGCAGATGTTGCCGCTGCTGGTGATCGGCATCGGTCTCTATTTCTTGTTGATGCCGCGACTGGGTGAGGAAGATCGTCAACGCCGCCTCGGCGCCTTGCCGTTCGGGCTGGTAGCCGGCGGTTGCGTCGGGTTTTACGACGGTTTCTTCGGCCCCGGCGCCGGCTCATTCTACGCGCTGGCCTACGTGACGCTGTGCGGTTTCAACCTCGCCAAGTCTACGGCGCACGCCAAAGTGCTGAACTTTACCTCCAACGTCGGCGGGTTGGCGCTGTTCATCATCGGCGGCAAGGTGGTGTGGAGCATCGGTCTGGTGATGCTGGTGGGGCAGGTGCTGGGGGCGCGTTTGGGCGCGCACATGGTGCTGACCCGTGGCCAGAAATTGATTCGGCCGATGATCGTGATCGTCTCGCTGGTGATGAGCCTCAAGCTGCTTTACGACAATCACGGTGCAGAGATTCAGCAGTGGCTGTCCGCCTTCGTGCACGGCTGACGATGAAAATGGGCGCCGTTTATGCGCCCGTATCCCCCCGCCGGTTATCGGGTATAATGGCCTCTTTATTTTTGTGGTTATAGAGTTTTTTATGTCAGACACGCAGACCCGCCATCATTATGAGCAGTTGATCGAGATCTTCAATCGCTGCTTCAGCGATGACTACAACACCCGCCTGGTGAAGGGCGACGACGAACCGATCTACCTGCCGGCCGACGACGAATTGCCGTATCACCGCATCGTGTTCGCCCACGGTTTCTACGCCAGCGGCCTGCATGAAATTTCGCACTGGTGCATCGCCGGTGACGCGCGCCGTCAATTGGTGGACTTCGGCTATTGGTATTGCCCGGATGGGCGGGACGCGCAGACCCAGAGCGAATTTGAAGCGGTAGAGATCAAACCGCAGGCGCTGGAATGGATGTTCTGCGTGGCGGCCGGTTTCCCGTTCAACGTCAGCTGCGACAACCTGAACGGCGACTGCGAGCCGGATCGCATCGCGTTCCAACGCAAGGTGCGCGCCCGGGTATTGGCGCTGCTGGAGCAGGGAATACCCACAAGGCCTGCGCGCTTTATTCAGGCGTTGCAATCGTTCTACAATACGCCACCGTTGGCGGCCGAGCACTTTCCGTATCCGGAAGATCTCAACTGACGCCACAGCCCGTTATTTAATGAGGAAATTTGATGATCGCAGAATTTGAAGCGCGCATTTTGGCGCTGATTGATGACATGGTAGAGCACGCCAGCGATGATGAACTGTTTGCCGGTGGCTACCTGCGCGGTCATCTGACGCTGGCGGTGGCCGAGGCGGAAGAGCAGGGCGAACACACCGCCGAAGCGCTGAAAGCGCGGGTGGAGGAGAGCCTGCACAAAGCGATCGCCGCCGGGGAACTCTCGCCGCCGGATCAGATCCTGGTGCGCGGCATGTGGGAAAACCTCTATCAGGCTGCAACCCCTGCCGCCTGATCGTCATGCCGGGGCGCGTCGCCGCGCCCCTCAAGGTTGATTAAACTGCACGTCCTTTCAGCAATTTCCGCACCCACATCCGATTCGGATTCAACGCCGCCAGCAGGCGCGCATCACCCGGCAACGGTTCGCCGAACAGCTGCGCCGCCAAAATTTCCGCCGCCAACGGCGCCGAGCACAAGCCGCGCGAGCCTAACCCGCCGATAGCGAACAGACCGGGATAGACCGGCGCATCGGCGACGGTTTCGCCGCGCTGGTTCTGCCGCTGCAAATCCTGATACTGTGCCAGCGTGGCCTGATAGTCCGGCAGCGCGCCGACCATCGGCAGATGATCGCGGGTGGCGCTGCGCACGCCGCAGCGCGCCTGATGAGCGCTGACGTCCACCTGCTGCGGCCAGGCCTGCTCCGGCAGACAGCGCAGCAGGCGCTCGCGGTTCTCCTGTTGCTCCTGCTCGCGGTAGTCGGTGGCGATGTCGCCGCGCTGGTAGCTGGCGCCAATGCAGTGGTGGCCGTTGTTGGCATTAACCGGCGTCAGGTAGCCGTCGTAACACAATACCTGTTTCAATTGACCGAGGGCCGGCGAGGTCGGAATATGCGACACCTGCCCGCGTACCGAATACAGCGGCAGGGCTTCCGTCGGCGCCAGTTCGGCCAACCGATGGCCGTTGGCCAGGATCACCGTCGCATGGCGCCGGCTGTCGCCGTTGGCGAAATCGATGCGCCAGCCGTTTTCTTCCTGCGTCAGCCTCTGTGCATCGTGCCGGTAGTGGCAGACCAAGCCCTGACGCTGCGCCAGCGCGATAGCGCCGCGCGTCAGCTCGGCCGGGCAGAGCCAGCCGCCTAGCGGGTAGGTGATGCCGCCAAAGCCGGTATCGACGCCGCACCGTTCGCTGAGCGTCTCGCGGTCGGCCGCCATCGCCAAGGCCTGCGGCCAGTCAGTTTTCAGCATATTGGCGATCTTGGCGCCGCTCTTTTCGTCATAGGCCAACTGGCTGACGCCGCACCACTGGTGATCAAAGGCGACGCCTTGTTGCAACAGGGCATCGTACTGGCGGCGGGCGAAGGGAAACGCGGCGCTGAAAAAGATCTCCAGCGCGTCGCCGCTGCCGTTCAGCAAAGGATAAATCGCGCCCTGGCGGTTGCCGGATGCGCCCTCGGCCGCCTGCTCATCGGCGCAGTACAGCGTGACGGTGGCGCCGCGGCGCAGCAAGGCCAGCGCGGTGAGCGCGCTGGCGACGCCGCCGCCGATCAGGGCGATGTCGGCGGTGTTGTCCGCCGCCGGGCGTCGATACCAGGGCGCCGGATGTGCGGTGGGCTGCGCATCGGCCGGGAGCTCGCCGGCGAGCATCTCACGCTTTTGGCCGAAGCCTTTGCAGCGGTTGACCTGAAAACCGGCCTGTTGCAAGCCGCGGCGCACGAAGCCGGCGGCGGTAAAGGTGGCGAAGCTGCCTCCCGGCCGAGCGAAGCGCGCCATGGCGGCGAACAGTTGATCGGTCCACATGTCGGGGTTTTTTGCCGGCGCGAAACCGTCGAGGAACCAGGCGTCCACCTGGTTATTCATGCTGGCGTCAAACTGCGGCAGCAGATCGTTGACGTCGCCGAACCACAGATCGAGCGTAATGCGGCCTTCGGCTAACAGCAGGCGATGGCAACCCGGCAACGGCAGCGGCCACTGGGCGCGCAGCTCGTCGGCATAAGGCGCCAACTCCGGCCAGCGCGCATGCGCCGCCGCCAGGTCAGCCTGCTGCAGGGGGAATTTTTCGAAGCTGATAAAGTGCAGGCGCTGCAGCGCTGCGTCCGGCTCGGCCTGACGGAAGCCGGCGAAGGCCTGCCACAGCGTGAGGAAATTGAGCCCGGTGCCGAACCCGGTTTCCGCCACGACAAACAGCGAGCGCGGATGGGCGGCGAAACGTTGCGGCAGCCGATTGCCGTGCAGGAAGACGTAGCGGGTTTCTTCCAGCCCATCCTGATTGGAAAAATAGACGTCATCAAACTGTTTCGAAACAGGTGTACCCTGTTCGTTCCAGGTTAGCGTTGCGGTTTGGATGGGGGCGTGGTTCACGGTCAATGGCTCGAAATTCAAGGGATGCCGCGAATTCTAACGGCGCTGGCGCCCCGGCGCAAACTGGGCAACAATAAAGCTGAAAAACGCTGATCGGACTTGTTCGGCTTACATCTGTACGCTAAAGTGCGATGCAAAATCCCGTAGGTAAATAGTGGAAGAGGTATTGAATGAAACGTGCAGTGATTACTGGCCTGGGAGTTGTCTCCAGCATTGGTAATAACCAGCAGGAGGTCCTGGCAAGCCTGCAGGAAGGACGTTCTGGGATCACTTTCTCCCAGGAGCTGAAAGATTCCGGCATGCGTAGTCACGTATGGGGGCAAGTTAAGCTCGACACTACCGGCCTGATCGACCGCAAGGCGGTGCGTTTCATGAGCGACGCTTCCATTTATGCCTTCCTGGCGATGCAAGAAGCGATCGCGTCTTCCGGCCTGAAGGAAGAAGAGTATCAAAACAACCCGCGCGTGGGCCTGATCGCCGGTTCCGGCGGCGGTTCTCCGCGCTTCCAGGTGTTCGGCGCCGATGCGATGCGCAGCCCGCGCGGCCTGAAAGCGGTTGGCCCGTACGTGGTGACCAAGGCCATGGCTTCCGGCGTTTCCGCCTGCCTGGCAACGCCGTTCAAAATCCACGGCGTGAACTACTCCATCAGCTCCGCTTGCGCGACCTCCGCGCACTGCATCGGCAACGCGGTTGAGCAAATCCAGCTGGGCAAACAGGACATCGTATTCGCCGGCGGCGGCGAAGAGCTGTGCTGGGAAATGGCCTGCGAGTTCGATGCGATGGGCGCGTTGTCCACCAAATACAACGACACGCCGGAAAAAGCGTCCCGCACCTATGACGCCGATCGTGACGGTTTCGTCATCGCCGGCGGCGGCGGCATGGTGGTGGTTGAAGAGCTGGAGCACGCACTGGCGCGCGGCGCGCACATCTATGCGGAAATCGTCGGCTACGGCGCGACTTCCGACGGCGCCGACATGGTTGCCCCTTCGGGCGAAGGCGCAGTGCGCTGCATGAAGATGGCGATGCAGGATCTGGATGCGCCGATCGATTACATCAACGTGCACGGCACCTCTACGCCGGTAGGTGACGTGAAAGAGCTGGGCGCCATTCGTGAAGTGTTCGGCGACAATACCCCGGCCATCTCCTCCACCAAGGCGATGACCGGCCACTCGCTGGGCGCTGCGGGCGTGCAGGAAGCGATCTACAGCCTGCTGATGCTGGAGCACGGCTTTATCGCGCCGAGCATCAACATCGAAACCCTGGATGAACAGGCGGCCGGCATGAACATCGTGACTCAGCCGACCCAGCGCGAGCTGACCACCGTGATGTCCAACAGCTTCGGTTTCGGCGGCACCAACGCCACGCTGGTGATGCGCAAACTGGCGAAATAATCCCGCCGGCGCGTCATTCCGCCAACAAGCCCGCGTTTTCGCGGGCTTTTTACTGCCCGAAGCCCACCGGCCGGGCGCTCGGAGTTTTCCCAAATCACATCCCCTGACACATCATTACCTCGCCATTACACGCGTTGGGCATACAATAGCCAGGTAGCGTGATTATCGCTCGGCGTAGCTTTCTAAAGTGATCGAACATTGAGGCAAGAAGTATGAAAAAGTTAATTGCGGTTGGGTTACTGTCGGCCGTGTTGGCCGGATGCGCCACCGATTCTCCCTGCGTGCCGGTCTACGATGACCAGGGGCGTCTGGTGCACACCAACACCTGTATGAAGGGCACCACTCAGGATAACTGGGAAACCGCGGGCGCGATCGCCGGCGGTGCGGCGGCGGTTGCCGGTCTGACCCTCGGTATCATCGCGCTGACCAAGTGATCGGCGCGGAACAGGAATAAGCCCGGCCATTGCGCGCCGGGCTTTTTTATCTCACTGCACTAAAAATGCTTTGAACTGCGGCGTCATCACGGCGCTGAAACCGTCGTCGGTTTTGCTGATCAGGTAGACCGCCAGCCCTTTCTCTTCTGCGAGCTGCAACGCTTTCTCCGGGCCCAGCACCATCAAGCCGGTATCCCAACCGTCGGCCTCGAGTGCGGTCGGGGCGATCACCGTGGCGGAAACCAGCCGGTGGTTGATCGGCCTGCCGGTGGTCGGATCGATGACATGGGAGTAACGCTGGCCGTTTTGTTCGAAGTAGTTGCGGTAGCTGCCGGCGGTGCTGATGCCGTAACCGTGCAGATCCACCAGCGCCTGTACCGCATTTTCACGGTCGGTCGGCTTTTGGATCGCCACCCGCCAGGGTTTGCCCTGGCCGTTGACGCCGCGCGAAGAGACCGCGCCGCCTACCGACACCAGGTAGTTGGTAATGCCGTGACGGTTCATCAGGCGCACCAGCTCATCGGCGCCATAGCCTTCGCCCAGCGTCGAGAGATCGACATACATGCTCGGCAGATCTTTTTGCAGCCACTCCCCGTGATTGTCGCTGATCAGCTTCAGGTGCTGCAGGCCGATGTTCTGCTTCGCCGCGTCGATCTGCGCCTGTTCCGGCACCTTGACCGGATGCTTGTCTGGGCCGAACCCCCACAGGTTCACCAGTGGGCCGACGGTGATGTCCATGGCGCCGCCGGTATCGCGGCCGATGCGTTGGGCCATCAATACGATGTCCGCCATGCCGCGCGGGATAGGCTGCGGCTCGAGGCTGGCGCTGCGGTTAAACCGCGACAGCACCGAATCGGCGCGGTAGGTAGAGATATCGTCGTTGGCCCGTTCGAGCACCGTGTCGATCTGCCGCTGCAGCTCTTGTTTGCCGATCGCGACGTCACCGCTGACCTTAACGCTGTAGAAGGTGCCCATGGTCTTGCCGTCGATATCGATTTGCGGGCGAGAGGCGGGATCGTCACAGGCGGCGAGCAGGGCGCATAAGGCGCTGAGCAACGCCCCTTTAGCGAGCAGGGAAGCCATAACATGTCCTTTGAAAACCGTGAAAGCCGCTACAAATAAAGTAAAGCGCGGCAAATGAAAAGCGGATAAAGGTAAAATAGCATTTTGCTGGCGCTGAAGCCGCGTCTGAGCTAACGTCTGCCCATTCTTTTCGGTGAGGTTCACACTGCCGCTATGAGTTCAACCGCCATTTCTCGGCTTATCCACCCCTTTGTCAAAGATCGCTTCTTGCATACATTGCTGCTGGCCGGCGTGGTGATGTTCGCTTTTCATCCGCAACCGCTGTCGGCGCTGGGTGGTTTCATCGACGGCCGTACCCTCATCACCCTGTTGGGGCTGATGCTGCTGACCAAAGGGGTGGAGGTCAGCGGCTACTTCGATTTTGTCGGCCGCAAGATTATCAACCGCTTGCACAGCGAACGGCGGCTGGCGCTGTTCCTGGTGTTTTCCGCCGCGCTGCTGTCGTCGTTTCTGACCAACGATGTGGCGCTGTTTATCGTCATTCCGCTCACCATCACGCTAAAAAAGCTGTCGGCGCTGCCGGTTGGCCGCTTGATCATCTTCCAGGCGCTGGCGGTGAACGCCGGTTCGTTGCTGACGCCGATCGGCAACCCGCAAAATATCCTGCTGTGGAGCCGCTCCGGCCTCTCTTTCCTCGGTTTCATCGGCCAGATGGCGCCGTTTGGCGCCGCAATGATGTTGAGCCTGCTGGCGCTGACCTGGTTCAGCTTCCCGGCGCGCGACATCGTGAAAACGCCGAATACCGAGGGGTATCCCTACCAGCGGCCGCTGTTGCTGAGCTGTGTAGGGCTGTATGCGGTTTTCCTGCTGTGTCTCGATTTCGATCTGCCGTTGTACGGGCTGCTGGCGGTGTTCGCCGGTTTCTTGCTGCTGGCGCGCCGAGTGCTGTTGCAGATCGACTGGAGTCTGATTTTCGTGTTCGCCGCCATGTTCATCGATGTCGGCCTGTTTACCCGTTTGCCGCCGCTTCAGCCGGCGTTCGCCGCCATCGCCGGGCTGAGCGAGGGGAGCGTGTATGCGTTGGGCGTCGGGCTGTCGCAGATCGTCAGCAACGTGCCGGCCACCATACTGTTGCTCAACTATGTGCCCTCGAGCGCTCAGTTGGCCTATGCGGTCAACGCCGGCGGCTTCGGGTTGGCGATCGGATCGCTCGCCAACCTGATTGCGCTGCGCATGGCGGGGGAGCGCAAGATCTGGTTGCGCTTCCACTATTATTCGCTGCCGCTGTTGGTATGGGCCGCGTTGCTCGGCTGGGTGATGAGCTAAGCCGGTTGGCCGCTTTGTCGCGCGGCCAGCAGGCAAATGCTGCGGGTCACCTGATAGGATTTCACGAAGGCGCTGACGGGTAAAAACTCGAAGCGCGAGTGGAAGTTATGCGCGCCGGTGAAGTAATTGGGCGTCAGGATGCCACGGCTGGAGAGCGCCGCGCCGTCGGTGCCGCCGCGCATCGGGATCACCTTCGGCGGGATGCCGTGGGCGGCGAGGGCGCCGAAGATCAGATCGATGGCGCGCCGGTCCTCGCCGATGGCGTTGCTGATGTTGCTGTAGATGTCGCTGACGCTGCAGCTGACGTTGGCCCGCGGATAGTTGGCCGCCACCTGGCGCACCATCTCCTCAAGGCGGGCCTTGCGTGCCTCGAACGCCGCGCGATCGAAGTCGCGAATCGACACCTTCAGCGTCGCCTGATTGGCGTTGGCGGCCAGATCGGTGAACCAGAAATAGCCCTCGCGCCCTTCGGTGTGCTCCGGGGTATCCTGCACGTCGAATCGGTTAATGATGTCGTTGGCGATGCGTATCGGGTTGATTAATACGTTTTTCGCCGACATCGGGTGGGCGGTCACCCCCTCGATGCGGATCTCCGCCGCCGCCGCGTTGAAATTTTCGTACACCACTTCACCCAGTTCGCAGCAGTCGATGGTGTAGGCGAAATCGACGGGGAAACGCTGCATATCCAGCGCCTTGGCGCCGCGCAGGCCGATTTCTTCGTCCGGCACGAACGCCACCACGATATCGCCGTGGCGATCGGCCGCGGTCAGGTTGGCCAGCAGCGTCATCACCACGGTGACCGCCGCCTTATTGTCGGCGCCCAGCACGCTGGTGCCGTCGCTGAACAGGATCTCTTCGTTCCGGTAGGGCAGGATCTCCGGATGCTCGGTGGTACGCAGCCAGATGTCCTGCTCGGCATTCAGGCATAAATCCTCGCCGGTGAAGCGCAGGCGCTGCGGGCGAATCTCGGGCGACAGGCCGACGTCCACGGTGTCTATATGCGTGATGAAGCCGATGCGCGGCGCGCCGGGTTGAGTGCCGGGCTTGCGGGCGGTCACGGTGGCGTGCTCGTCGATTTGAACGTCGGCCAGGCCGAGCCGGCGCAGCTCGTCCGCCAACAGTTGCGCCATCTCATGCTGCCCCGGCGTGCTGGGCAGGGCGGTTGCGGCGGCGTCGCTCTGGCTGGTCACCGCCAGATAGCGGAAGAAACGTTCGGTAAGCTGTTCGGCAATCGGGCTGGTCATCGGAACTCCTCGCGGTTGGCAATCTACCGGTTTTAAAACGAAATCAGCCGATTGTCCAACGGCGCAATGCGTAAACCGCCAGAATGCGAAGCATCGCGCAGAAACGAAAAATAGCGGTGCAACTAGGAAATAGTCGCAGGTTTCTGCGGCAAAATCGGTGTTAGCTGTGGGCCGGGAAGCGCCCGCATAACACTTATCTGTCCCTCAAGGAGAATTCATGCACACCGGTCACGCTTTGCTCATCACCTTACTGTCCCTGGGCATCTCTCACAGCGCCTGGTCGTCCGCCGATACCGGGCACGCCAACAGCCGCGAGGTGGCCAGCGCGTTGGGCGGCCTGAAGAACAAAACCTACGAGCTGGAACAGGCGCCGAAGATCCGCGTCGCCAGCTTCAATATCGCCGCCGGCAAGGTCAGCGACATGACCGCTATCGCCAAGGCGATTCGCGCGATGAACGTCGACGTGGTGGCGCTGCAGGAGGTGGATAAACTCACCGCCCGCAGCGGGCGGGTCGATCAGGCGGCGGAACTGGCGAAGCTGACCGGCATGCAGGCGGTGTTCGGCCGGGCGATCGATTTCGACGGCGGTGAATACGGCCTGGCGTTTCTCTCGAAGTATCCGCTGCACGACGCCGTGATCTATCCGTTGCCGTCCGGCCAGCGCGAGCAGCGCATCGCCTTCAGCGCCAAGGTCGATGTGCCGGAGTTCCCGACGCCGATCACCCTGTTCAACACCCACCTCGACACCAAGGAAGATCCGACGATGCGTCTGGATCAGGTGCGGGAGCTGAACGATCGCACCATCGAAGTGCGCGGCATCAAACTGCTGTTCGGCGACATGAACGATGTGCCGGGCAGCGTCACCTGGCTGGAGCTGAGCCGCTATTGGAACGATATCATGCCCAATGGGCAAGATGGCCGCAGCTGGCCGGCGGAAAACGCCGAAATCAAGGTGGATTACATCTTTAGCGGCAATGCGCAGCGTTGGCATCTGGACAGCCTGACGGTGCCGAACGCCAGCGGCGATTGGAACGGCGTGCACTGGCCGGCGGTGAGCGATCACCTGCCGCTGGTGGCGGAGATGCGCCTGACCGAGCAATAAGCCGGCCGGCGTCTCTCCGGGGCAGGGCTAAGCCGCGGCGATCCGCGCCAGCCGCTCGACGGCGCTGCGGATCTCGCCCGGCGTCAGGGCCGAAAAACCCAGCAGCCAGCCGTCGCGCTGGGCCTGAACCGTTTGGTATTGCGCCGTTAACCCGGGCGTAAGGACGCCGAGCCGCCGCGCCTGTTGGCTGAGCGCCGCCTCCCGGCCGGGCGGCAGCCAAACGCTGAGCTGCAGGCCGCCGGCGGCGGGAGCGGCCGTGGCGAAGTGGCTCAGCTTTTCGCGCACTTCCGTCAGCAGCACATCGCGCCGGCTGTGGTAGAGCTGGCGCATGTAACGAATATGCGCGGCGAAGTGCCCCTGGCGAATGAACTCGGCGGTCACCGCCTGCATCAATTGCGCGCTGTGGCCGTCATAGACCGTGCGTGCGGTGACGAAGGGGGCGGCCAGCGCGGGCGGCACGATCAGGTACGCCAGCCGCAGCGAAGGGAACAACGATTTGGAGAAGGTGCCGAGATAGAGCACCCGGCCATGGCGATCCAGGCCTTGCATCGCCGGAATCGGCAGCCCGTCGTAGTGAAACTCGCTGTCGTAATCGTCCTCAATGATCCAGGCCTGTTGCCGCTCCGCCTGCGCCAGCAACGCCAAGCGGCGTGCCAGGCTGAGCGCCGCGCCGGTCGGGTATTGGTGCGAGGGCGTCAGATAAATCAAACGAGGGTCGGGCAAGGAGGGGTCAGCGCGCAGGCCGTCGCCGTCTACCGCTACCGGCGTCAGCGCGGCGCCGGCGCTGATAAAGGCGTTTCTCGCCCCGGCGTAGCCCGGCTCTTCCATCCAGACGCTGTCGCCGCTGTCCAACAGTAAGGTGGCGATCATTTGCAGCGCCTGCTGCGAACTGGTCAGCACGATAACCTGGCTCGCATCGCAGACTACGCCGCGCGTTTGATTGACGTGGGCGGCAATGGCTTCGCGCAGCGGCAGATAGCCTTGCGGATCGCCGTAGCGCAGCAGGCTTTCCCCCTGCAGGCGCAGGCGTTGAGCGGTCAACTGCTTCCACAGGGCCAGCGGAAACGCGCGCAGGTCCGGCGAGCCGGCAGCGAAGGCCTGAGGGTTCTGCGGATCGCGGCAGCCGCCGGTGTGCACGATCTGTTGGCCGCGCAGCGAAAGGCGCGGCATGGCGGTGCGGGTCGCCGGCGGCGGCGATTTGGCGATGCGGATAGCCACAAATGTGCCCTGGCCGACGCGGCGCTGCAAATACCCCTCCGCCTCCAACTGGCCGTACGCTGCTTCGACGGTCACCCTTGAGAGGTTCAGATCCCCAGCCAGCACTCGGCTGGAGGGCAGCCGTTGCCCAACGCTCAATGCGCCGTGGTGGATGGCCTGCCGCAATGCCGCACACAGACGATCGCGCAGCGTGCCGATGGCCTGGGGCGATTGCTGAAACAGCGTGATCAGCGTGTGCCGCATAATGGGTCTTATCATGAGTAAAAAATGGGTATCAATCATAAGACCAAAATCGGGCACTATTGTCATCTGTCTTGATCAACGGGAGTGAGTGATATGTCGAAAGAATCCTTGGTGCTGGCCTTTCCGCCGGCAGCGCCGGAAGAGAGCCTGGCCTATCTGGCGGCTAAACTGAGCCGCTATGCGGATGCCTGGGACGTGGCGGAAGATTTGCGCAATGGCGTGGACGGGATGGTGGTGATCGACACCCGTGCGGAGGCGCTGTACGCCGCCGGGCATATCCCCGGCGCATTCAGCTTGCCGCATCGCCTGATGGATGAAGCCGGCACGGCGCACCTGGATCGCCAAAAGGTGTATGTGACCTACTGCGACGGCATCGGCTGCAACGGTTCCACCAAAGGCGCCTACAAGCTGGCGAAGTTGGGGTTTAGGGTGAAGGAGTTGATTGGCGGGCTGGATTTCTGGCTGCGCGACGGCCATCCGTTGGCCATCGGCGAACTGCCGGGGTCGCTGCGCTCCCGGGCGGCCGCAGCGGACTGCGGCTGCGCCTGAGGCGTTAAAACACCAGCGCCAGCACGACGGCCAACGCCAACAGCAGCAGGATCAGCGCCACGGCGGGCTTACTCAGCGCTTTTTGCAGCGGCAGAGGCAGGGCGGCGATCAGCGGGTTGAGCAGCGGCTGCGGTTCGATAGAGGGGCTTGCGATCGGCTGCGCCTGGCCGGCTTTGTCCAGACGGCGGGCAAACAGCTGATGAATGGCGTCGCTCATTTGCGGATGCGTCAGCGGCGCGTTGGCGCCGCAGTTGAAGCGCGTCTGGCAATAGTCGTTCATCTGCTGCAGTTCTTGCTCATCCGCCGGCTGTTTGAGCGCCGCCAGCAGGTTGTTCAGCGTTGGCGCGTTCTGCGGGCTGAGCGCCACCTTCACCTGTAAAAACTGGTTCAGCAGCTGGAAGTGGCGCGCCGGCAGCGGATCGTTGGTTTTCACGCCCGCCAGATCGAACAGCGTTTGCCAAATTTTAGCCGGCGCTTCACCGGTCGCGGCGCTGAGTTTGGTGACCTGCTGCTGCAGGCTTTGATGCTCTGCGGGCAGCAGCGGGCGATCGCTGGTGGCGGTTTGCTGCGGTTGGGGAATGGTCAGGCCGCCGGTCTGCAACAGATTCAGCACCTGCTGCAGCTGTGGTGGGCTGAGCTGGCTCAACACCGTATGGCCGAACCGTTGACGAATAAAGTCACTGACCGCCTGGCGATTATTGCCCTGCGGCAGCAACTCGGCCAGCTGTTGCAGCAGTTGGCGCCCGGCATGGTTTTGCTGCGCCTGCGTCAGGCGCGTTTGCAGCAGCTGTTCCGCCGGTTGAAAATGGCGCGCCAGCAGTTCGCCGCCTTTGTCGGCGCCGAGATCGTGACGCAGAGACGCCCAGATCTCCGCCGATTTTACCGGGCTGAGCGTCATGATTTTCACGATCAGTTTTTCCAGCGTTGTGCGCTGCGCCGGAGAGAGGGGTTGATCGTCAGTGGCCGCCGTTTTGCCCGGGGAAGGGGGGCG
>NZ_CAJCKE010000014.1:0-128783 GCF_903970925.1 Serratia sp. ME47
ACCGCTGCCTGAACTGCTGGAGATCGGCAGCGTCAGCAACCTGGGCGCCACGGTGATCGCCGGCACGCCAAACGTCGGCGTGGCCAGCATCTTCGGCGAGCCGACCGACAACCTGAACTGCGGCGTGTTCAGCTGCACCCGCGGCAGCTTCGTGATGGAGTATCCGTTCGCCGAGCACGCCACGGTGTGGGAAGGCAGCGCGACCCTGACCAACGAACGTACCGGCGAATCGGTGCAGTATCAGGCCGGCGATTCCTGGTTCGTCGAGAAAGGCACCCCGGTGCGCTGGGACATCACCTCGGATCGCTTCGTCAAGCACTACCTCGCCATCGTCGAAGGCTGACGCCGTCATGCCCCCCTCAGCAGGCTGCATGCCGAGGGGGAGCGCCTTAGCCTAACGCCCGCGCAATAAAATCGGTCACCCGCGTGAGGATCTGATCCTTATTGGTTTCGTTAAAGCTCTCGTGCCGCCCGCCCGCATTGATCATCCGTTCGAAATCGTCGCCCTGCAGACGATCGAGCGCGGTTTGCGTTTCGCTCAGCAGCACCAGCCGATCGTCGTCGCCGTGGATCCACAGCGTGGGCAGCGCGCCGAAGCCCGGCCCGGCGTTGATGGCGGCGAGGATCCGCTGCATGGCGCGCAGGGTGGGGCGCTTGAACGGCCCGTGCCACACCAGCGGATCTTCCTGATAGGCCGCGCCAACCGCCGGATCGCGCGCCAGGGTGGCGGTATCCAGCGGCGCGTCGGGGATCGTCGGCAGTTCGGCCAGATCGGAAATCGCCGTTCTGTCGCCGAGCAGCGGGCCGGACAGCACCAAGGCGCGCACTTCCTCGCCGTAGCGCTGCACGTAGCGGGTGGCGATCATGCCGCCCATCGAGTGGCCGATCACCACCAGCGGCAAGGCGGGGTATTGCTGCCGGAAATGGCTGACCACGCGCTGCACGTCGTCGACCACGGCGTCATAATCTTCGATCAGCACGCGTTCGCCCTGCGACAGGCCGTGGCCGAGGTGGTCGGGGCCGAACACCCGCGCCCCCTGCGCCTGCAGCGTACGCGCCACGTATTGATAGCGGCCGAGGTGCTCGCCGTAGCCGTGCACCAGCAGCGCCAGATAGCGCGGCTTGTCGTTGCCCCAGTCGTGCACGGCGATGTCGCCGTGACGGCCTTTGATAAAGCTGACGGTTTGTTCGGACATGTTATTGTTCTCATGGTGGGTAGGGTTGCCCTTCAGCGTAGCGGCTGGCGGCGAGGTTGTCAGGGGCGCCGGGTGCGGCGCCCGCAGAGAGGGGGATTACAGGCCGAACTGGCGCGCCAACGCGTCGAGCGCTTCGCGCTGGAAGCGGTTGAACGCGTCGCGCGGCTGCTGTTGCTGGATGAACGCCAGCAGCGGATCCTGCACTTCCGTGCGCACGCCGCTCAGCTGTTCCATCACCGCCAGCCCGCAGAACGGCACGTAGGATTCGGCGTAGCCGCCTTCATGCACCATCACCAGTTTGCCGCCGCACAGCCGATCGGCGGCCTCCTGCACCAGCGCGGTCATGGCGCGGAAGCTGTCGCTGTGCAGCTGCATGCGCGCCAGCGGATCGAGCGCGTTGGCGTCGTAACCGCAGGCGACGATGATCATTTCCGGCTCGAATTTTTCCAGCGCCGGGATGATGATGCGCCGCATGGCGTGCAGGTAGCCGTCGTCGCCGGCGCCGGCCAGCATCGGCACGTTGACGTTGCAGCCCGCCCCGGCGCCTTCACCGCGATCCTGTTCGCCGGAATAGCCCGCCGGGAAGCAGCCGTCCTGATGCAGCGACAGCGTCAGCACGTCGCCGCGCCGCCAATAGATGTGCTGGGTGCCGTTGCCGTGGTGCACGTCCCAGTCGAGCACCGCCACTTTTCCGAGGCCGTAACGGGCCTTGGCGCGCTCGATGGCGATCGGGATATTGGCCAGGAAGCAGAAGCCCATCGATTGATCCGGCAGGCAGTGGTGGCCCGGCGGGCGCGACAGCGCATAGGCATTATCCAGCTCTCCCTGCAGCACCGCCTCCACCGCCGCACAGGCCAGCCCGGCGGAGAGTTTGGCGATTTCATAGCTGCCCGGCCCCAGCGGCGCCTCTTCCCCCAGCAGGCCGCCGCCGCTGTCGCTCACCTGTTTGAAGCGCTGCAGATAGTGGGCGGGGTGGATGCGCAGCAGGTCTTCTTCCGTCGCTGGTTCGGCGCTCAGCAGGGTGAGCTGGCGTGACAGGCCGGACACGTCCATCAGGTTCTTCATGCGCCGTTTGGTTTCCGGCGATTCGGCATGGCCGGCGCTCGAGGGCGGTTGCACCCAGCCGCCGACCGGCAGGGTGGTGGCGTGCAGGCCGGTGCTGTGCCAGAAACAGCGTTCATCAAACAAGAAACCGGTTGTTCTTTTCACCTTTCTCCTCCTGTTATACGGCGCGGTGCGCGCGGTGCAGCCAGCGAAATCAACAGCAGCGACAGCAGCGCGCAGCCCAGCGCGCCGAACAGCAAGGCGTTGAAACCGCCGGAAGATTCGATCAGATAGCCGGCCAGCGTCGGGCCGATGGCCATGCCGCCGCCGATCACCAGGTTGATGCCGTTCATCAGCTTGCCGTCGTTATCCAACCCGGCGACCCGCGCCAGAATGAACGGCAGCACGAAGGTCCAGGTGAATTTGAACAGCAGGGCCGCCAGGGCGAAGCGCAGCAGCAAGGGTTGACCCGCCAGCAGCGCCACGCTGGCCAGCAGCAGGGCGTAACCGAGCGCGATCGGGTGCCCGCCGCCGAAGCGCGCGCCGATCAACGCTGCGGCGCCGGCGCCGACGATGCCGAGCAAGGTGGCGACGGCCAGCACCTGGCCGCTGTGGGCCGGCGACAGCCCGGCGCCGGCGGCGATGCCGCCGATAAAGGTCCAAACCGCGCTCAGGCTGATGTAAAAGGTCAGCACCGCCAGCACGGCGCACAGCTTGCGCGCCGGCGAGGCGGCGGCTCCGCTGCGGGCGCTGCGCGCGGCGGTGAAACCGTTGGGAAACGCCGGGATGAGCGGCAGGCAGCACAACATGATGGCGGCCAAAATCAGGTAGACCGCCATCAGGCCGAAGTGCGCGAACAGCGGCGGCAGCGCCAGCAGCCCCACCGCGCCCAGCACCAGCTGGCCGAGCACCCAGAAGGCATAGACCCGGCTGGGATTGGCGGTGCCGGCGGCGCAGGTGATGCACAGGATCATCAGGGTGCCGCCCGCCAACGAGGCGATAAAGCGCAGCGGCAGCAGCAGGGTGAAATCCTGCACCAGCGCCGAAGCCAGGTTGCCGGCGATAAACACCAGCGCCGACAGCGCAGCGACCCGCCGCCAGTTGATGCGCCCGATCCACCACCACGCCGGCAGCGTGGCCAGGCTCATGGCGCCGAGTTCGGTGGAGAACAGGCGGCCGATCTGCGCCGGGCCGAGCTGCCACTGTGCGGCGAGCTGGGCGGCCACGGCGGGTGCGGTCATCAGAATGCCCGGCGCGATGGCGGCGAAGACGATAATGGCGGTCAGCAGCCGCGGCGGGCAGGGGAGCGCCGCGCCGGCGGCGGGCGCGGAAACCGAATCACTGGACATAAACCTTATTCCCCAAGCGTTGAGTGACGATGAAATATCCCGCCCGGCCCGATTGCGGGCAGGGGGGAGCCGCGCCATAAATGGCGAATACGTTTTGGCATTATTTTCCGGCCGCCGGCAGCGGCGGCCGTTATTGGGCGTTAACCGTGGGCGAGAAAGCCGCCGGCGACCAGTTCGGTGCGGTTCACCACGTCGGTTTTGGCGAAAATGTTGCGCATATGGGTTTTCACCGTGGACAGCGAAATGCCCAGCTTCAGGGCGATGCGCTTATTGCTGGCGCCTTCGCGCACCAGGTTGACGATCTCTTGTTCCTTGGCGGTCAGCAGCTGCGCCTCGCTGTCGGGCAGCAGATCGCGCGTCGCCAGCTCAATCAGCGGCAGCACCGCGCGCAGGCGGCCGCGCTCCAATTCGGTAAACGGCGTATCGCGGATCAACGACACCCCGGCGACGATGCGTTTGCGTTGGCGAATGAAAATTTCCGTCATGTCGCGCATGTCGTTCGGCAGCATAAAGTCGTGGTAATAGCGGCGGTTGTCGGCGATCGCCGCCGGGCTCATGCCGACCATGGTGATGTCTTGCCGATGGAAGTTGGCCGGCTGCAGCGGGTCTATTTGCTGGAAGTGGTTCAGGTATTGCTGATGCGTTTTATCGGGCATGCCGTGCAGAATGTAGTGATCCGGCCGCAGGTCGCGATCGACCAGATAAAAACCCCGGCGGACACCGGGATCAGGTGCGTGATGGTCGCCAAACAACTGTTGATAAAGGCATCGGATGCTGTGCTGTGCATGATTCGTATTCCTCCCTTTATCGTTCAATCTGGAGAATGTTGGCGGTCAATATATGAACGATACAAGCATAGTTGTAGCAATTTGGCAACACAATAAAAACATATTAACAACGTGAGGCCGATTGCAATAAAACACAGAAATAACAAGATGACACTGCGTTGATCAGGGCTTTTTTGTTCGGATTTATCGCGATTTTCATTAATAGGTTAATGAAATAATTCGACGTTTTTCCCGCTGAATTTACAGCGCTTTTCAACGCCTGCCCGGGGGAGGCCCTCGCCGCTGCGCGCGTGCTACAGCCGACGTCGCTTCCGCTGCCCCTCGTTCTAAAGAACGATAGCCAGGCTTTTCCGCCGTTTCCTGTATTGCGCATTGAAGATAGCGCCAGTCGGCGCCAAACGTATAAGACGAAAAAATGATGACCTTGCTTGGGCTGAGCCGATCCGCTTCATGCTGAGCGAGCGCGCCGCCGTGAGCGCGGCCGCAGGTTGAAACCGTCTCGTCCTTAAGGACGATAGTCAGCATTTTCCTTTCCTCTCTATAGTGAGATGACCGCCGCTGGCGGTGAAAAACCTGCAAGCACCTGCATGCATCAGGCCAAAACTATAAGAGGAAATAACCATGAACCTGTCGTCGCGGTTGCACGCCCACCTGGCTCGAGGCAAGGTCGGCTTTCCCACCACCCTGGCCAGTTCGGTCGGGGTGATCATGGCCAGCCCGGTGATCCTGACCGTCACCAGCGGCTTCGGCATCGGCGGCGACACCTTCGCGCTGGCGATGCTGATCGCTTTCGTCATGATGCAGGCGCAGCTCACCACCTTCTCCGAAGCGGCGGCGCTGCTGCCGACCTCCGGTTCCGTTTACGACTATATTTCCTGCGGCATGGGGCGCTTTTTCGCCATCACCGGCGCGCTGTCGGCCTACCTGATCGTGCATATCTTCGCCGGCACCGCCGAGACCATTCTCTCCGGCATTATGGCGCTGGTGAACTTCGAACACCTCAACACCCTGATGGAAAGCCACAACGCCTCCTGGATGGTCGGCGTCGGGCTGGTTGTCGTGTTCGGCATGCTCAACGCGTTCGGCATCGAGGCCTTCGGCAAGGCGGAGATCGTGCTGACCTTCGCCATGTGGAGCACGCTGGTGATTTTTGGCATCGTCGGGCTGCTGTCGCCGCATGCGGTGCCGCTCGAGGGCTGGTTCGGCAGCACGTTGAACCTGAACGATCCCTTCGCGGTGTTCAGCCTGATCGGCATGGCGATGTTCATGTTCGTCGGCTGCGAACTGGTGACGCCGATGGCGCCGGAGATCAAACGCTGCGATCGGGTGATCCCGCGGGCGATGGCGCTCGGGCTGTGCGGCGTGGCGGTATGCATGGCGCTGTACGGCGCGGCGCTCAGCCACCAGGTGGAAAACGTGGTGATCGACGCCGCCAGCGGCACGCGTCTGCTGGAAACGCCGATGGCCATCCCGGCGTTCGCCGGCCAGGTGATGGGCCAGTTCGGCAAGTACTGGCTGGGCGTCGGCCTGCTGCTGGCGGGCGCGGCAACCATCAACACGCTGATGGCGGCGGTGCCGCGCATTCTGTACGGCATGGCGCTGGACGGCGCGCTGCCGCGCATGTTCGCCTATCTGCACCCGCGCTTTAAGACGCCGGTGGTCGGCATTCTGGTGGCGGTCTTGATCCCCTGCGTACATGCCTTCGCCATTCAGGGCAACCTCGACAAGATCATTCCGCTGGTGCTGGCGGCGGTGTGCGCCTGGGGCGTGGCCTACCTGCTGGTGACCTGCTCGGTGGTGCTGCTGCGCCTGCGCCGCCCCGATCTGCCGCGCGCCTATAAATCGCCGTGGTTCCCGCTGCCGCAGATCGTCTCCAGCGTCGGCATCGTGCTGGCCATCGTTTACATCACGCCGCCGGGGATGAATCCGCGCGACGTCTACATTCCCTTCGGCTGGATGATCGGCCTGACCGCTGCCTATGCGCTGTTCTGGACGCTGTGCGTGCAGAAAGTGAATCCGTTTAAGCCGGTGCCGGTCGAGCAGGTGCTGGAGAACGCGTTCGCCAAGGGCGAAAACGAGGAGGCGCAGTTTGATCGGCTTACTTCCCTCACTTAATCGCGCCTGGCGGCGAGCGCCGTCGGGCTATCGGCCGGGCGCCGCGCTGGACCGTCTGGCGCGCAACCTGGAACCCTACGCGTGCGAACGCCTGGCGCCGGGCCTGCTGCGGCTGACGCTGCCGCAGGGGCCGCAGATCGAGGTCAGCGAACAGGTGCAGGGGCTTTTTATGGCGCATATCGTCAGCCACCGCTTTCGGTTGCAGGGCACGTGCACAGCGCAGCCTCCGCTGACGCTGGACGTGGTGACCGGCGGCTGGCTGCGGCGGCGCGGAGTGCGCTATCTGCTGCGCCAGCGCCATGCGGCCGCGCAGCGGCTGTTGGACGGCCTGCTGCGCTACCCGCAGATCGGCGAGACGCTGGCGCAGCTGGATTTTCGCCGCGTGCGGCTGACGGTGAACGACGGGCGCTGGCAGGCGGATATCGAGCATTTCGCCGCCTCGGAGGTGGTCAGCCGCGTGCCGGCCGGCCGCCGCTATCTGCGGCTGGATGCCGAACAGCGGCGGTTGCTGTTGAGCAGCCTGCTGATGATCGGCCAACTGATGGAGAAGCTGAATCATGAATAGAGTGGTTGTGATTACCGGCGGCGGCACCGGCGTCGGCGCTGCCTGCGCCCGTTTGCTGGCGGCGCAGGGCGATCGGGTGTTCATCATCGGCCGCCGCCCGGAACCGTTGGCGGCGCTGGCGCAAGAGATCGGCGCGCAGGCGCTGGTGGGCGACGCCGCCAGCGGCGAGAGCTGGGCCCACACGCTGCTGCCGGCGATTCTGCGCGACGCCGGGCGCATCGACTGCCTGATCGGCAGCGCCGGCGGCATGGGCTTCAAGCGCATTACCGAGATGAGCGACGCGCAGTGGCAAGGGGCGATGGACAGCAACCTCAACAGCGCTTTCGCCAGCGCGCGCGCCTGCCTGCCGGAGCTGATTAAAAGCGGCGGCAACCTGCTGTTCGTGGCCTCTATCGCTTCGCTGGCCGCCGGGCCGGAGGTCTGCGGCTACGTCACCGCCAAGCACGCGCTGATCGGCCTGATGCGCTCCATCGCCCGCGACTATGGCCCGCTGGGCGTGCGCGCCAACGCGGTGTGCCCGGGCTGGGTGACCACGCCGATGGCGGACGAAGAGATGCAGCTGTTGATGGACGCCCATCAGATTTCGCTGGAACAGGCTTACCAGATGGTCTGCCGCGACGTGCCGCTGCGCCGGCCGGCCAGCGCCGAGGAGATCGCCCGCGTCTGCCGTTTCCTCTGCTCCAGCGAAGCTTCAATCATTACCGGCGCGGCGCTGGTGGCCGACGGCGGCTCCACCATTGTCGATGTGCCGACCCTGGCTTTCACTTCCCTGTAAGGAGCATTCCATGAGTTCAGAAGCGGTATTCATTCAGGTTGGCGCGCTGGCGGAAGGCTTTGCGCCGCACAGCAATACGCTGGAACGCCAGCACGGCCTGGCGGGCACCACGCTGACGCTGCGTTTCAGCGACGGCGCGACGCAGCGCTGTCGGTTTACCGATGCGCAGACGCTGGAGTGGGGGGAGCGGCGCGGTATCGCCTATCGCGCCACCAGCATTCGCCCCGGCGTGCTGTTCATCGATTTTCTCGATCCCGCCCGCGCCAACGCCAGCATTACGCTGGTGTGCGACCGCAATCAGGGCAACTTCACTGCGGTATACGGCCAACTGCCGGACGAAGCGCAGGCGCGGCTCGACGCCTTTAGCCGGGTGGAGCAGGGGCTGCCGCTGACCGCGGTCGAGGCCGAATTCCGCTTCGGCACGCTGGATGACGCCGACGTGGCGCCGCCGGGCTTTACCGATGAGCTGATCGGCATGCGCAACATGTACACCTACAGCCCGACCGAACGGTACGAGCACATCTACCTGAACGACAACTTCTACGCCTGGCAGTGTCTGGACGGAGTGGAGAAGGGGCTGGCGGACGTCGATCGCTGCCACTACGTGAAGGTGGCGGAGCAGCTTTATCTGTTCGTCTGGCGCGAGAAGATCATTCCGACGCTGGGCGTGGTGGTGATCGATCTGCAGGGCATGCGCACCGACGGCAAGATCCTCGGTTATCAGGGCAGCGATTTCAGCGCGCTGAGCAACTTTGCGGTCGGTGCCCACGCACAGGTGCTGAACACCACGCGCCACCCGCGAGGATAGGCCGATGAGCGCAACCTATGCGGCCGACGCCTTCGCCGGGCAGGCGGTGCTGGTGACCGGCGGCGCGCAGGGCATTGGGCTGGCGATCGTCAGTGCCTTTGCCCGGCTGGGCGCCGAGGTGACGATCGCGGACGTGCAGCTGCCGCAGGCGCAGGCGGCGGCGCAAACGCTGCGGGGCGAAGGGTGGAAAGTGCAGGCGCTGGCCTGCGATCTGGCCGAGCCGGGGCAGATTGCCGAGTTGGTGGCGGCGGTGGGCGAGCGGCACCAACGGCTGGACGTGGTGATCCACAACGCCGCCTATTTTCCGCTGACGCCGTTCGCCGCCATCGACGCGGCCCTGTTGCAACGCACGCTGAGCGTCAATCTGATGGCGCCGTTCTTTCTGGCGCAGGCGGCGCTGCCGTGGATGCGCCGCGCCGGCGGCGGCAGCCTGCTGGTGACCTCGTCGGTGACCGGCCCGCGGGTGGCGTATCCGGGACTGGCGCATTACGCCGCCTCCAAGGCCGGGGTAAACGGCTTTATTCGCGCGGCGGCGCTGGAGTTGGCGGCGGAGAACATTCGCGTCAACGGCGTGGAGCCGGGGATGATCCGCACGCCGGCGATGGCCAACCTGGGCGACGCGCAGGTGAATCAGGTGATCGCCGCCGCGGTGCCGCTCGGGCGGCTGGGGGAACCGGAAGACATCGCCGAGGCGATGGTGTTTCTCGCCTCGCCGGCGGCGGCCTACATCACTGGCCAGACGCTGGTGGTGGACGGCGGCGCGCTGTTGCCGGAAACGAATGCTCAACTCTGATTTATAAGATTTTTTATGTATACAAATAAACCCCTTTTAAGGGGTTTATTTGTTAAGATGTTATTGTTATCGTATCTATACATAATCACCCCCAAATCGGGGAGGTTAGCAGGAGCGATACTGTGGATAAAATGACAGCCATCAATACGCTGGATAAATTCAGCAGGTTGGGAAAGCACATTTTTCTTACTCAAGATCTCGCCACCCTTTTCCCTGCCGAGTCGCCGCGAACATTGCAAAAATCAGTCGATCGTTTAGTGGCTGCCGGTATCCTTACGCGAGTGGCGAAGGGCGTTTATGCGAACGGCCGGGCTTCTCTGGGGGGGTACCCTCTTGAGAGCATCGCGATCAACCTCCGGCGGGGGGAATACAATTATATCAGCTTGGAATCTGCTTTATCTCAGTACGGCGTCATCTCACAGATTCCTATCGATAGACTCACTATCATGTCTACCGGCCGTTCTGGTGAATTCGTCACGCCCTGGGGCGTTATCGAAATCACCCATACCAGCAAGAAACCCATCGATATTCTTCGAGGCAGCCTTGAAGGCCGGGGCCCGCTACGCATCGCGACGAAAGAAACGGCGATAAAAGATCTGTTTCGGGTCGGGAGGAATACGCACCTCATTCAACAGGGAGAGCTGACTGATGTCTGATTCCGTCGATTTTAATCAGCTGGTCGATGACATCGTCAGGTCAGGTAATCTGGCGTCCGTCAGGCCCGTGGTGGAAAAGGAGCTGTTGCATTATGACATTTTGTACGCGCTCGCGAATGCGGGATTCTTAAAGTCTCTGATATTTCAGGGGGGCACGTCGCTGCGCCTGTGCTACGGCTCTAACCGCTTCAGCGAGGACTTGGACTTTGCGGGAGGCCGTCATTTCTGCTCTGCAAACATGAAGGAAATTAAGGCGTGCATTGAGCGCTATGTCGGAAGTCGGTATGGCCTGGCAGTGACGGTTAAAGAGCCTGCGGAACTGAGACGGGAGCCTGACTACGTTGATGTTACCGTGGACAAATGGCAGATGTCGGTGACGACGTTCCCGGAACGAAAAGAATTACCGAAGCAACGTATCAAAATCGAGATAGCCAATATTCCAGCCTATACGAGCGACCCACGGATGCTGATAAGGAATTATTCTCAGTTGCCGGACGGTTATTCTGATTTGATTGTTCAGGTTGAGACATTGAATGAAATTATGGCTGACAAACTCGTTTCCCTGCCTGCGACTACGCGCCGCATCCGCTATCGCGACATCTGGGATCTGGCTTGGTTAAAGCAGCAAAATGCGGATGTTGATGCGGAGCTGGTGGCAAGAAAGCTGGCCGATTATGGCCTGGGTCCCAAGTTTGAAGCGCTGCTACAGGCTCGCATCGGTACCTTAAACGTCATTATCGAAAGCAGGGAACTCCAGGCTGAAATGAGGCGATTCCTGCCCGTTGAGGTTTATGAGCGCACCATCAGTCAGCCGCAGTTTATGCAATATCTTGAGACTACGTTGCGCGAGTTGCTGACTACCGTGCAAAGGCAACTCTACGATAAGCCTGCGGCTGTCCCACCGTTCAAAATGTAACGGCAATTTATCCCTCTAAGCCCGACGAGTTCGGGCTTTTTCTTGGGTAAAGGTTAGCCGCACAGTCAGTTGTCAATGGCGTATTCCGGCCAGTGGCGTCACTTCTTGGCGGGATGCGCGGTGACGTTGGCGGGCAGGCTGTCGCCCAGGGTGATCAGCTCGTCCAGCAATGTCATCAGCTGGTCCATTTTTTGCCGCGAAAAGGCGGCTTCAATCTCGGCGTAGCCTTGCTCCACCTGATGGCGCGCCACTTCATACAGCTCCTGACCCTGCTGGGTCAGCGACACGTACAGCTTGCGCTGATCGTTGACCGGTTTGAGGCGGAAGATCAGCTTATCGCGCTCCATGCGCGACAGAATGCCGGTCAGGCTGGGACGCAGGATGCAGGTTTCCGCCGCCAGTTCGTGGAATTCGATCGAACGGCTGTTGGCCAGCACGCGGATGATGCGCCACTGCTGCTCGGTGAGATTGTGGCTTTTCAGGATCGGGCGGAAGAACCCCATGGCGGTTTCACGCGCCTGCAGCAGGGCGATGGTTAACGATTCATGCATAAGTTTGGCCTTAGCTATCAAGGTGTTCGTTGTTACGGCGCTCGTTATGGGGGCGCCTGCCCCGCAAAGCCCGATTTTGTTAATAACTTAATAGTAGCCAAAGTTACCCGTAGGGATAAAGCAAAAATGCGAGGCGCAGCTAAAAATGGCGTGAAAAATGGTTAATGCATTGAATAATCACGCTAATGTTCGTAATTTGTGAATATTTTGTTATCACGATCACAAATCACTCCAAGCGCGTTGCGTAAAAGCTGCACAGCGTATAAAAGTAATCATTAATATATTAATGAATGCCGGTTGTCATGTTTTTGCCATTGGAGGAGTTCGCATGAAAGGCACCGTATTTTCCGTTGCGCTGAACCACCGCAGCCAACTGGACGCCTGGGATCAGGCGTTTCACCAGCCGCCGTATCAAACCCCGCCCAAAACCCCGGTGTGGTTTATCAAACCGCGCAATACCCACCTCGCCAACGGCGGGGCGATCCCGTTTCCGGCCGGTGAAACCGTGCAGAGCGGCGGCACGCTGGCGGTGATCATCGGCGACACCGCGCGCAAGGTGCCGGCGGCGCAGGTGAGCCGTTATCTGGCCGGTTACGCGCTGGCCAACGACGTCAGCCTGCCGGAGAGCAGCTTCTATCGCCCGGCGATCAAGGCCAAATGCCGCGACGGCTTCTGCCCGCTGGGGGAGATGGGGCAGTTGGAGAACGCCGATCGGCTGGAGATCGTCACCGAGATCAACGGCGTGGAGCAGGATCGCTGGTCCACCGCCGATCTGGTGCGCTCGGTACCGGAGCTGATCGCCGCCATCAGCGATTTCATCACCCTGCAGCCGGGCGATGCGGTGCTGATCGGCACCCCGCACCAGCGGGTGGCGATCAAACCGGGGGATGAGGTGACGGTGCGCGCCGCCGGCCTGCCCACGTTGACCAACCGCGTCACTCAGGCAGGAGCCGCATCATGAAACATGCCCGTATTCGCCATCATGGCCAGATCGTCAACGTTCAGGTAGACGACCAGCTGCGCGTCACGCTGCCGAACGGCGAGGTGCTGCAGGAGCGTGAAGTGGAATGGCTGCCGCCGGCGCAGGGCACGGTGTTCGCCCTGGGGCTGAACTATGCCGACCACGCCAGCGAGCTGGAATTTAAAGCACCGGAAGAGCCGCTGGTGTTCCTCAAGGCGCCGAACACCCTGATCGGTCACCGTCAGGTGTCGGTGCGTCCGGCCGGCGTGGAGTACATGCATTACGAAGCCGAGCTGGTGGCAGTGATCGGCAAGACCGCGCGCAACGTCAGCCGCGAGCGCGCCATGGAGTATGTGGCGGGTTACACCCTGTGCAACGACTACGCCATCCGCGACTACCTGGAGAACTACTACCGGCCGAATCTGCGGGTGAAGAGCCGCGATACCCTGACGCCGATCGGGCCGTATATCGTCGATCGCGACGACGTCGCCGATCCGCATCGGCTGGCGCTCAGCACCTACGTCAACGGTGAGCTGCGCCAGCGCGGCAGCACCGCCGACATGATTTTCGACATTCCGTTCCTGATCGCCTACCTGAGCGAATTCATGACGCTGCAGCCGGGCGACATGATCGCCACCGGCACGCCGAAAGGGCTGGCCGACGTGCAGCCGGGCGACGAAGTGGTGGTGGAGATCGAAGGCATCGGCCGTTTGGTTAACCACATTATCAGTGAAAAAGATTACGAGGAGAGCCTGCGATGAAAACCATCAACCACTGGATCAACGGCAAGAACGTCGCCAGCAAAGAGTATTTCACCACCACCAACCCGGCGAACGGCGAGGTGCTGGCGGAAGTGGCCTCCGGCGGCCAGCTGGAGATAGACCAGGCGGTGGCCGCAGCGAAAGAGGCGTTCCCCAAGTGGGCGAATACGCCGATGAAAGAGCGCGCGCGCCTGATGCGCCGTTTGGGTGAACTGATCGACCAGAACGTGCCGCAGATCGCCGAAATGGAAACCGCCGACACCGGTCTGCCTATCCATCAGACCAAAAACGTGCTGATCCCGCGCGCCTCGCACAACTTCGAATTTTTCGCCGAGGTGTGCCAGCAGATGAACGGCAAGACCTACCCGGTGGACGACAAGATGCTCAACTACACGCTGGTGCAGCCGGTGGGGGTATGCGCGCTGGTGTCGCCGTGGAACGTGCCGTTCATGACCGCCACCTGGAAAACCGCGCCTTGCCTGGCGCTGGGCAACACGGCGGTGCTGAAAATGTCCGAACTGTCGCCGCTGACTGCCGATCGCCTGGGCGAGCTGGCTCTGGAAGCCGGCATTCCGGCCGGGGTGCTGAACGTGGTGCAGGGCTACGGCGCCACCGCCGGCGACGCATTGGTGCGCCATAAAGACGTGCGCGCGGTCTCCTTCACCGGCGGCACCGCCACCGGCCGGCGCATCATCGAAAGCGCCGGGCTGAAGAAATTCTCCATGGAGCTCGGCGGCAAGTCGCCGGTGCTGATCTTTGAAGACGCCGACATCGAGCGGGCGCTCGACGCCGCGCTGTTCACCATCTTCTCGATCAACGGCGAACGCTGCACCGCCGGTTCGCGCATCTTCATTCAGGAGAGCATCTACCCGGAATTCGTCAAACGTTTCGCCGAGCGCGCCAACCGTCTGCGCGTCGGCGATCCGCAAGATCCCAACACCCAGGTGGGCGCGTTGATCAGCCCGCAGCACTGGGAAAAAGTCTCCGGCTATATCCGCCTCGGGGTGGAGGAAGGGGCGACCCTGTTGGCCGGCGGCCCGGATAAACCGGCCGGCTTGAGCCACGGCAACTTCCTGCGCCCGACGGTGCTGGCGGATGTCGACAACCGGATGCGCGTGGCGCAGGAGGAGATTTTCGGGCCGGTGGCCTGCCTGCTGCCGTTCAAATCAGAAGAAGACGGCCTGCGCATGGCCAACGACGTGGAGTACGGCCTGGCGTCGTACATCTGGACGCAGGATGTGAGCAAGGTTCTGCGCCTGGCCCGCGGCATTGAAGCGGGCATGGTTTTCGTCAACACCCAAAACGTACGCGATCTGCGCCAACCGTTCGGCGGCGTGAAAGCCTCCGGCACCGGCCGTGAAGGCGGGGAATACAGCTTCGAAGTGTTCGCCGAGATGAAGAACGTGTGCATTTCCATGGGTGATCACCCGATCCCACGCTGGGGCGTTTAATCAGGCCCCGGCATCGTTCACGGAATCATTTTTGTTTCATGTGAGGACTTATGGGTAAGTTAGCGTTAGCCGCCAAGATTACACATGTGCCATCGATGTATCTGTCGGAAATCCCTGGGAAAAACTTTGGCTGCCGGCAGGCGGCCATCGACGGCCATAAAGAGATCGGCGCGCGTTGCCGCGAGATGGGCGTCGACACCATCGTGGTGTTCGACACCCACTGGCTGGTGAACAGCGCCTATCACATCAACTGCAGCGCGCATTTCTCCGGCGTGTACACCAGCAACGAGCTGCCGCATTTCATCCGCGACATGACTTACGACTACGACGGCAACCCGGCGCTGGGCCAGCTGATCGCCGATGAGGCCTGCAAGCGGGGCGTACGCGCCAAGGCGCACGACATCCCGAGCCTGAAGCTGGAATACGGCACGCTGGTGCCGATGCGTTACATGAACGCCGACAAGCATTTCAAGGTGGTGTCGATCTCGGCGTTTTGCACCGTGCATGACTTCGCCGACAGCCGCCGGCTGGGCGAAGCGCTCAAAAGCGCCATCGAGAAATACGACGGCACCGTGGCGGTGCTGGCCAGCGGCTCGCTGTCGCACCGCTTTATCGACGATCAGCGCGCCGAAGAGGGCATGAACAGCTACACCCGTCAGTTCGACCAGCAAATGGACGAACGGGTGGTCAAGCTCTGGGAAGAGGGGCGCTTTCGCGAGTTCTGCGAAATGCTGCCGGAGTATGCCGATTATTGCTACGGCGAAGGCAACATGCACGACACCGTGATGCTGCTGGGCCTGCTCGGCTGGGACAAGTACGACGGCAAGGTGGAGTTCATCACCCCGCTGTTCGCCAGTTCCGGCACCGGGCAGGTCAACGCCGTGTTCCCTTTGCCCGCTGAAGCCTGAGGTGTGTGAATGCCCCATTTTTACGCTGAATGTACCGACAACATCCGCCGCGAGGCGGATTTGCCCACCCTGTTCGCCAAGGTCAACGAGGCGCTGGCGGCGACCGGCATCTTCCCGCTGGCCGGCGTGCGCAGCCGGGCCATCTGGCTCGATACCTGGCAGATGGCCGACGGCAAGCAGGATTACGCCTTCGTGCACATGACGTTGAAAATCGGCCACGGCCGCAGTCTGGAAAGCCGTCAGCAGGTGGGCGAGATGCTGTTTGCGCTGATCAAGGAACACTTCGCCGCGCTGATGGCGCAGCGTTACCTGGCGCTCTCTTTCACCATGGAAGAGCTGGATCCGGTGCTGAATTACAAACAGAACAATGTCCACGCGCTGTTCAATAAAGCGTGAATAAGGGGTCGTAAATGCTGGATAAAGAGCAGGTTAACCGCGCCGTGCAGCGCCTGCATCAGGCGGAAAAGAGTCGTGAGCAGATCCGCGCGCTGTCGCTCGATCATCCCGAGATCACCATCGAAGACGCCTACGCCATTCAGCGGCAGTGGGTGGCGCTGAAGATCGCCGAGGGGCGTGCGCTCAAAGGCCACAAGATCGGCCTGACGTCGCGCGCCATGCAGGTCAGCTCGCAGATCACCGAACCGGACTACGGCGCGCTGCTGGACGACATGTTCTTCAACGACGGCAGCGATATTCCGATCGATCGCTTCATCGTGCCGCGGGTGGAGGTGGAGCTGGCGTTCGTGCTGGCCAAGCCGCTGCGCGGGCCGAACTGCACGCTGTTCGACGTCTACAACGCCACCGACTACGTCATTCCGGCGCTGGAGATCATCGACGCGCGCAGCCACAACTTCGATCCCGAGACGCAGCGGCCGCGCAAGGTGTTCGACACCATCTCCGACAACGCCGCCAACGCCGGGGTGGTGATGGGTGGGCGGCCGATCAAGCCGGATGCGCTGGATCTGCGTTGGATCTCTGCGCTGCTGTACCGCAACGGCGTGATTGAAGAGTCCGGCGTGGCGGCGGCGGTGCTCAATCATCCGGCCAACGGCGTGGCCTGGCTGGCCAACAAGCTGGCGCCGTATGAGGTGGAGCTGGAAGCGGGGCAGGTGATCCTCGGCGGTTCCTTCACCCGGCCGGTGCCGGCGCGGCGCGGCGATACTTTCCACGTCGATTACGGCCCGATGGGCTGCATCAGCTGCCGCTTCGTCTAATAAGCAGGCTCGGCGAACCGAGCCGCAATAACCGGGCGGGGGCCACGCGCCGCGCCCGCTTGTCAGGGAGAATGCGATGTTAACCAACCACTTCAAGCGAGCGCTGCAGGAAAAACGCCCGCAGATCGGGCTGTGGCTCGGGCTGTGCAGCAGCTACAGCGCCGAACTGTTGGCCGGCGCCGGTTTCGACTGGCTGCTGATCGACGGCGAACATGCGCCCAACAACGTGCAGACGGTGCTGGGGCAGCTGCAGGCGATCGCCCCTTACCCGAGCCAGCCGGTGGTGCGGCCGCCGTGGAACGACGCGGTGATCATCAAGCAGTTGCTGGACGTCGGCGCGCAAACCTTATTGATCCCGATGATTCAGAACGCCGAACAGGCGCGCGACGCGGTGCGCGCCACGCGCTATCCGCCGCATGGCGTGCGCGGCGTCGGCAGCGCCCTGGCGCGCGCCTCGCGCTGGAACCGGGTGCCCGATTACCTGCAGCAGGCCGACGAGCAGATGTGCGTGCTGGTGCAGATTGAAACCCGCGAGGCGGTGAAAAACCTGGAGGCGATCCTGCAGGTGGAAGGGGTGGACGGCGTGTTTATCGGCCCGGCGGATCTCAGCGCCGACATGGGCTTCGCCGGCAATCCGCAGCACCCGGAGGTGCAGCGCACCATCGATGACGCCATTGCGCGCATCCGCGCCGCCGGCAAGGCGCCGGGCATTTTGATGGCCAACAAGGCGCTGGCGCAGCGCTATCTGGAAGCCGGCGCGCTGTTCGTCGCGGTAGGAGTGGATACCACCCTGCTGGCGCGGGCGGCGGAAGCCCTGGCGAACGAGTTCAAACAGGGCGGGGCGCAAGCGCCTTCATCGGGAGTCTACTGAACCATGAACCACGTCGATTCGCTGCCGCCGGCCAACCCGGCGCAGCAACATAAAGCGTTAACCGCCGCCGAGCAATCGGTGATTAAAAAGTTGTTTCGGCGCCTGATCATTTTCCTGTTCGTGTTGTTTGTTTTTTCTTTCCTCGACCGCATCAACATCGGCTTCGCCGGGCTGACGATGGGCAAGGATCTCGGCCTCAGCTCGACCATGTTCGGGCTGGCGGCGACGCTGTTCTACGCCACCTACGTGATCTTCGGCATTCCGAGCAACATGATGCTGAGCCGGGTCGGCGCGCGGCGCTGGATCGCCACCATCATGGTGCTGTGGGGCATCGCCTCCACCTGCACGATGTTCGCCACCGGGCCGACCAGCCTGTATGTGCTGCGCATGATCGTCGGCATCACCGAGGCCGGCTTCCTGCCGGGCATTCTGGTGTACCTCACCTACTGGTTCCCGGCGTTTTACCGCGCCCGGGCCAACGCCTTGTTCATGATCGCCATGCCGGTGACCATGGCGATCGGTTCGCTGGTCTCCGGCTATATTCTGGCGCTGGACGGGGTGATGAACCTGAAGGGCTGGCAGTGGCTGTTCCTGCTGGAAGGGATCCCGTCGGTGCTGTTGGGCGTGGTGGTGTGGTTCTACCTCGACGACACCCCGGCCAAGGCCAAGTGGCTGACCGACGAGGAAAAAGCCAGCCTGAAAGCGATGATGGAGGCCGACAAGCTGCAGCTGGTGCAACCCAACGGGCCGAGCAGCCACCGCGCGCTGCAGCAGCGCAGCCTGTGGCGCGAGATCTTCACGCCGATCGTGCTGATGTACACGCTGGCCTATTTCTGCCTGACCAACACCCTGAGCGCGATCAATATCTGGACGCCGCAGATCCTGCAGAGCTTCAACCAGGGCAGCAGCAACGTGACGATCGGCATTCTGGCGGCGATCCCGCAGATCTGCACCATCGCCGGCATGGTGTGGTGGAGCAAACGATCCGACAGGCTGCAGGAGCGTAAGCATCACACCGCGCTGCCGTATCTGTTCGCCGCCGCCGGCTGGCTATTGGCTTCCGCCACCGATCACAGCCTGATCCAACTGCTGGGGATCGTGATGGCGTCGGTCGGTTCCTTTACCGCCATGGCGATCTTCTGGACCACGCCGGATCAGTCGATCAGCCTGGAAGCGCGGGCGGTGGGGATCGCCGTGATCAACGCCACCGGCAATATCGGATCGGCGCTCAGCCCGCTGTTGATCGGCTGGTTCAAGGACATGACCGGCAGCTTCAACTCCGGGCTGTATTTCGTCTCGGCGCTGTTGATCGTCGGCGCCGTGCTGGTGTGGCGCATCCCGATGAAGGATTCGCGCCCGAGAGCGACGCCTTGATACGCAGATAGGCAGGATTGCAGGAGGTAATGAGGTGCGGAAAAGTACCGGTTTTATCGCCAACATCGATATTTGCAAAGAGTATGACGCGCGCTACGCCGCCGACGAGGTGCACTACGAAACCTTCGCCGGGCTGGCGGCGTTCTTCGGCCGCGACATGCAGGTGCACTGGCACGACTGCTTCTTCCAGGTGCATTTTCTGGAGACCGGCAAGATAGAGCTGCAGCTCGACGATCAGCACTATTCGGTGCAGGCGCCGCTGTTCATCCTCACGCCGCCGTCGGTGCCGCATGCGTTCTTCACCGAACCGGACAGCGACGGCCACGTGCTGACGGTGCGTCAGGAGCTGATTTGGCCGCTGCTGGAGCGCCTGTATCCCGGCAGCAATCTGGCGCTGGACATGCCGGGCATCTGCCTGTCGCTGGCCGATGCGCCGCAGGAGCTGACGGCGCTCAGCCATTATTGGGCGCTGATCCGCCGCGAGTTCGCGCAGAACCTGGCCGGGCGCGAACAGACGCTGGCGCTGTTGGCGCAGGCGGTGTTCACGCTGCTGCTGCGCAACACCGCGCTGGAAGACAGCGCCAACAGCGGCGTGCGCGGCGAACTGCAGCTGTTTCAACGCTTCAACAAGATGGTGGACGAGCGTTTCCGTGAGCATCTGCCGGTGCCGGAGTATGCGCAGGCGTTGGGCGTGACCGAATCGCGGCTCAACGACCTGTGTCGGCGCTTCGCCAACCGGCCGCCCAAGCGGCTGATCTTCGATCGATTGCTGCGCGAGGCCAAGCGCATGCTGCTGTTCAGCGCCTGCACGGTGCATGAAACCGCCTACAGCCTCGGCTTCAAGGATCCGGCCTATTTCGCCCGTTTTTTCAATCGGCTGGAAGGCTGCTCCCCTTCAACCTACCGCGCGGCGCAACACGCCCTTTCGTAACCGCGATCACAGTTTGCCGCGAAAGCGGCAAACTGACCTGAAAAGTACCGGCGATTGCCGCAAAAGTCTCTTCTCGAAACCGGCTTTGGCAGCTTCAATTAAGCAACCAAAAGAAAACATTATTTTAACAAATGGCCGACTCCACGGCCTGAAAAATGCCGATTACGAGGAAGACCCGATGAAACCAGAAGACTTTCGTGCCGACAGCAAGCGTCCGTTCACCGGCGCCGAGTACCTGAAAAGTTTGCAGGACAGCCGCGAAATCTACATTTACGGCGAACGCGTAAAAGACGTCACCACCCACCCGGCGTTCCGCAATGCGGCGGCCTCGGTCGGCCAGCTGTACGACGCGCTGCACGATCCGGCCAGCCAGGATCGCCTGTGCTGGAATACCGACACCGGCAACGGCGGTTACACCCACAAGTTCTTCCGCTATGCCCGCAGCCCGGAGGAGATGCGCCAGCAGCGTGACGCCATCGCCGACTGGTCGCGCCAAAGTTACGGCTGGATGGGGCGCACGCCGGATTATAAGGCGGCCTTCGGCTGCGCGCTGGGCGCTTATCCGGAGTTCTACGGCCAGTTCGCCGACAACGCGCGCCACTGGTACAAACGCATTCAGGAAACCGGGCTCTATTTCAACCACGCTATCGTCAACCCGCCGATCGATCGTCATAAGCCGGTCAACGAGGTGAAGGACGTCTACATTCAGGTGGAGAAAGAAACCGACGCCGGCATCATCGTCAGCGGCGCCAAAGTGGTGGCCACCAACTCGGCGTTGACCCACTACAACTTCATCGGTTTCGGTTCGGCGCAGGTGATGGGCGATAATCCGGACTTTGCGCTGATGTTCGTGGCGCCGATGGACGCCGAAGGGGTGAAGCTGATTTCGCGCGCCTCCTACGAGCTGGTGGCCGGCGCGACCGGTTCGCCGTTCGACTACCCGCTGACCAGCCGCTTCGACGAGAACGACGCGATCCTGATCATGGATCATGTGCTGATCCCGTGGGAAAACGTGCTGATCTACCGCGATTTCGACCGCTGTCGCCGCTGGAGCACCCAGGGCGGTTTCGCCCGGCTGTTCCCGCTGCAGGCCTGCGTGCGTCTGGCGGTGAAGATGGACTTCATCACCGCGCTGCTGCAAAAGAGCCTCTCGTGCACCGGCGTGCTGGAGTTCCGCGGCGTGCAGGCCGATCTGGGCGAAGTGGTGGCCTGGCGCAACCTGTTCTGGTCGCTGAGCGACGCGATGTGCGCCGAAGCCACGCAATGGGAAAACGGCGCCTACCTGCCGGATTCCGCCGCGCTGCAAACCTACCGCGTGATGGCGCCGATGGCCTACACCAAGGTGAAACACATCATCGAGAAGAACGTCACCAGCGGCCTGATCTATCTGCCGTCCAGCGTGCGCGACATGAACAACCCGGAGATCGACAAGTACCTGGCGCGCTACGTGCGCGGATCGGACGGCATGGATCACGTCGAGCGCATCAAGATCCTCAAACTGATGTGGGATGCGATCGGCAGCGAGTTCGGCGGGCGCCACGAGCTGTATGAGATCAACTACGCCGGCAGCCAGGATGAGATCCGCCTGCAGTGCCTGCGCCACGCGCAGGGATCCGGCAACATGGATCGCATGATGCAGATGGTCGACAAGTGCCTGGCCGATTACGATCAGCACGGCTGGAAGGTGCCGCACCTGCGGAACAATGACGATATTAATCAGTTGGATAATCTGCTGAAGTAATTCAGGAGGAGGTTGTATGTCTCAGGAAAATGAACAGCGCCTGCGCTTTCGCGACGCGATGGCCAGCCTGTCGGCGGCGGTGAATATCGTCACCACCGACGGCCCGGCGGGGCGCTGCGGCATCACCGCCACGGCGGTGTGTTCGGTGACCGATACGCCGCCGACGCTGCTGGTGTGCATCAACCGCAACAGCGCGATGAACCCGGTGTTTCAGGAAAACCGCAGGCTGTGCGTCAACGTGCTTAACCACGAGCAGGAGCTGATGGCGCGCCACTTCGCCGGCATGACCGGCGTCAGCATGGAAGATCGTTTCCGGCTGGAAGAGTGGCAGCTCGGCGCGCTGGGGCAGCCGGTGCTGCGCAATACCCTGGCCAGCCTGGAAGGGGAGATCGAGCAGATCCAGAGCATCGGCACCCACCAGATGTACCTGGTGCAGATCAAGCAGATCGCGCTGAGCGAAGCGGGCAACGGCCTGATCTACTTCAAGCGCAACTTCCATACGGTGATTCATCAGATGGCGGTGCCGGCCTGACGCCTGGGGGCGCAGCCAGCTGCGCCCCCCATCTCAACTCTTGTTGGCCGCCAGATCGCTCACCAGTCGGTTGACCGGATCGCTCATGTTGGTGAACTTGCTCAGCTCCGAACGGGTCACCACCACGAACACCCCGACGTTTTTCGCCGGGATCATCGCCATGTAGGTGATGAATCCGCCGCCGCCGCCGGTCTTCTGAATGATGCCCGGCAGCCCGTCCTTCGGCGCCATATACACCCAGCCCAATCCCAATGCATCCGCTTGCCCCGGCACGTCCATGCCCTTCAGCGACACCAGATCGTGGCGCTGGAAGTACATGGTTTGCTCGCTGGCGGCGGTGGCTTTGCGCGGGCCGCTGGCGCTGGAGGAGAGGAACTGCTGCATCCAGCGCTGCATGTCGCGCGGGGTGGAGTAGACGCCGCCGCTGCCGGCCGCGGCGGTGGTGTCGCGACAGGCGCTTGGGCCGGCCGCCGCCACCATCAGGCGCGAGCATTGTTCAGGGCTCGGCGTCAGCGTGGTGTCGACCATGCCGAGCGGTGCGGTGATTTTCTCTTTCAGCAGCGCGTTGTATGGCTTGCCCGCGGCGCGCGACAGCGCGTCGGCCAGCAGATCATACGCCAGGTTGGAATACGCGGCGTGCACGCCCGGCGGCGTCGTGATGTTGGCATGCGCCAGCCACTGCCAGCGCTGGGCCTTGGTCGGCCAGGTGAACACCGGCGTTTTCGGCGGCTTCTTGCCCGGCTGCTCGCGCGGCAGCGCGCTGGTGTGGGTCGCCAGGTTCAATAAGGTGATCGGCTGGCCGGCGTTGTAAGCCGGCACATAGGCGCCCTTGGGGGCATATTTGCGCAGCGGGTCGGTCAGCTTGACCTGGCCTTCCGCCGCCATCTTCACCATCACTTCGCTGGTCATCAGCTTGGTGATCGAGGCGATGCGGATCAGCGAATCCGGGCGCGGGCGCAGGTTGTTGCCGGGCTTGGTGTCGCCAAAGCTGCGGTTAACCACTTGATTGCCGTCGATCACCACCAGCGCCATGCCGGTGGCGCCGCTGTTGTAGAAAATATGTTCGGCATACTGGTCGACGATTTGCGAAGCCAGCTGCGGGGGCGCGGCCTGCACGGCCAGCGGCGCGGCGCACAGGCCCAGCGCCAGCAATAAAGCGGAGACAGAGTTCTTCAACGGTCGTTATCCATTTAACAATGCAGCGGGAAAGGGCGTTATTCGTCGCCCAGTGTAATGCCCCCAGGCCCCTGCTGCATGTAGAAAAAAGAGCGGTGGCGATAAAAATTTTTAACCGCCGCGGCCTATTGCGCGCGGGCGAAAATGGCGATCACTTCGTCCAGGTGCGCCTTCATCGCCTTGCGGGCGCCGCGCACGTCGCGCGCTTCAATTGCCGCCAGGATCGCCCGGTGTTCCAGCTCGGAACGGTGCGGCATGTCGTCCGGCGTATAGTGGCGCTGCAGCACGCGGAACATGCTGCCGTAACGGTGGCCGAGCAGGTGCCCGATGATGAACGCATAGGCCGGGTTGCCGCTGGCCTGGGCGATGCGGATGTGGAACAGCCGATCGCCGGGGTGGGTGGCGGAGCCGGCGCGGTTATCGCGGCAGTTCTGCTCATAGGCGGCGCGGATGCCCGCCAGCTCTTCGTCGGTGGCATGGCGCGCGGCCAGCGCGGCGGTCTCCGGTTCGATCAACAGGCGGGTTTGCAGCAGTGAAAACGGCGGCAGCTCGGCGTTGAAATCCAGCTCGATATTCAGTTCGTCGTCGATTTCCGCCCACTGGTTGCGGCCGGCCTGGGCCATGACCGGTTCCTGCGACGCCGGCGGCGGCGTTTGCGAACGCACGATCACCCCGTTGCCCACCTTGACGTCCACCAGGCCAATCACTTCCAACGCGATCAGCGCCTCGCGCACCGACGCGCGGCTGACCTGCAACTGCTGGGCAAGATCGCGCTCCGAGGGCAGGCGGCTGCCCGGCGGAAATTCGTTGTTCTCGATAAGACGTTTGAGCTGGTCAGCTATCTGTCTGTAAATCCTTGGGTTTTCCAGTCGGGTAATCGGCATTTTTGACCTTTGACGATTCGGCGTTCAGTGATTTGGCGCACAATTATGCGACAAGGCGCTTGAGTAATCGTTATTCAAGTGTAAAAAAAAGGTTAATCGAAATGCGGTTTCAAGGCTGTTTTTATTAACTTCTTCCCCCAACGATAACGCGTAAAGCGTCTTTTGTCATGTTAGAGGCCTGACCTTTAACCGCCTTTATTGGCCTGACCATTAGACCTTTAGGCCGAGGAGTCAAGATGGATTTAACCGGGAAACGCGTACTGATCACCGCCGCCGGGCAAGGGATCGGATTCACCACCGCCAGGCTGTTCGCCGCCGCCGGCGCCGACGTGATCGCCAGCGACATCAACCTCGAGCGCCTGCAGGGCTGCGCCGGGATCCGCGCGCTGGCGCTGAACGTCACCGATCCGGCCGCCATTGCGGCGGCGGCGGAAGCGATCGGCCCGATCGACGTGTTGTTCAACTGCGCCGGCGTGGTGCACAGCGGATCGATCCTCGATTGCAGCGAGGATCAGTGGGCGTTCGCGCTCGATCTCAACGTGACCGCGATGTTCCGCATGATCCGCGCCTTCCTGCCGGGCATGTTGGCGCGCGGCAAAGGCTCGATCATCAACATGTCCTCGGTGGCCTCGAGCGTGAAAGGGGTGCCTAACCGCTTCGCCTACGGCGCCAGCAAGGCGGCGGTGATTGGCCTGACGCGCTCGGTGGCGGCGGATTACGTCACCCAGGGCATCCGCTGCAACGCCATCTGCCCCGGCACGGTGGAATCGCCGTCGCTACGCCAGCGCATCAATGAGCAGGCGCGCGAGCAGGGGCGTAGCGAGCAAGAGGTGTATCAGGCGTTCGTTGCCCGCCAGCCGATCGGGCGCATCGGCACCACCGAGGAAATTGCCCAGTTGGCGCTGTATCTGGCCTCCGACGCCAGTTCGTACACCACCGGCACGGTGCAGATCATCGACGGCGGCTGGAGCAACTGAGCCGCCATTTTTGAGAGAGGAACGCATGAAACTTTTACGTTATGGGGAACCCGGGCAAGAGCGCCCCGGCATGTTGGATGCGCAGGGCCGCCTGCGCGATCTGTCGCAGCATATCGCCGACGTGGGCGGCGCCGCGTTATCGCCGGCGTCGCTCGCCAAACTGCGCGCGCTGGACAGCGCCGCGTTGCCGCTGGTCGAGGGGCAGCCGCGCCTCGGCGCCTGCGTCGGCGGCATCGGCAAGTTCATCTGCATCGGCCTGAACTACGCCGATCACGCGGCGGAAACCGGCGCGGCCATTCCTGAAGAACCGGTGGTGTTCAACAAATGGACCAGCGCGGTGGTCGGCCCCTACGACCGGGTGGAGATCCCGCGCGGCTCGCAGAAAACCGATTGGGAAGTGGAGTTGGGCGTGGTGATCGGCCTGGGCGGGCGCTACATCAGCGAAGCGGACGCGATGCGCCACGTCGCCGGTTATTGCGTGATCAACGACGTCTCAGAACGCGAATATCAAATTGAGCGCGGCGGCACCTGGGACAAGGGCAAAGGCTGCGACACCTTCGGGCCGATCGGCCCCTGGCTGGTGACCGCCGACGAAATCGCCGATCCGCACAGCCTGAACCTGTGGCTGGAGGTGGACGGCAAGCGCTATCAGGACGGCAACACCAGCACCATGATCTTCCGCATTCCACAGATCGTCAGCTACCTCAGCCGCTTTATGAGCCTGCAGCCGGGCGACGTGATCTCCACCGGTACGCCGCCGGGCGTCGGCATGGGGCAGAAACCGCAGCCCGTCTATCTGCGGGCGGGCCAGACGATGCGTCTGGGCATCGAAGGGCTGGGCGAACAGCGCCAGCAAACCGTACAGGCTTAACCGGGAGCGCCGCCATGACCACCATTACCGCACTGCGGGTTGAAGACATTCGTTTCCCCACCTCGTTGGGGCTGGACGGATCCGACGCCATGAATCCGGATCCCGACTATTCCGCCGCCTACGTGATCCTGGAGACCGATCGCGCGGATCTCAGCGGCCACGGACTGACGTTCACCATCGGCCGCGGCAACGAGATCTGTTGTGCGGCGATCCGCGCGCTGGAACATCAGATCGTCGGTGAGCAACTGGAGACGATCGCCGCCGACATGGGCGCCTTCTGGCGGCGCTTCACCAGCGACAGCCAGCTGCGCTGGATTGGGCCGGACAAGGGCGCCATTCACCTGGCGACCGGCGCGGTGGTCAACGCGGTGTGGGATCTGTGGGCCAAATCGGTCGGCAAGCCGGTGTGGCGGCTGGTGGCGGAGATGACGCCGGAGGAACTGGTGCGCTGCATCGACTTCCGTTACATCACCGACTGCATCACGCCGCAGGAAGCGCTGGCGCTGCTGAAACAGCGGGCCGAGGGCAAAGAACGGCGCTTGGAGCGGCTGCTGCAGGAAGGGTACCCCTGTTACACCACCTCCGCCGGCTGGCTGGGTTACCCGGATGACAAGCTGCGCCGCCTGTGCCAGGAAGCGGTCGACGCCGGTTTCTCCTACCTGAAGCTGAAGGTCGGGCGCGATCTAGAAGACGACATTCGCCGGGTGCGCATCGCCCGTGAGGTGATCGGCCCGGATCGCCGGCTGATGATCGACGCCAACCAGGTGTGGGAGGTGGGCGAAGCCATTCCGTGGGTGAAACATCTGGCGTTCGCCAACCCCTGGTTTATCGAAGAGCCGACCAGCCCGGACGACGTGGAAGGGCATCGCCGCATCCGCGAAGGGGTGGCGCCGGTCAAGGTGGCCACCGGTGAGATGTGCCAGAACCGCATCATGTTCAAGCAGTTCATCATGCGCGGCGCGGTGGACGTGGTGCAGATCGACGCCTGCCGTCTCGGCGGCGTCAACGAAGTGCTGGCGGTGATGCTGATGGCGGCCAAATACCAGCTGCCGGTCTGCCCGCACGCCGGCGGCGTCGGGCTGTGCGAATACGTGCAGCACCTGTCGATGATCGACTACCTGTGCATCGCCGGCACCCACGAAGGGCGGGTGATCGAGTACGTCGATCATTTGCATGAACACTTTGTCGATCCCTGCGTGATCAACGGCGCGGCCTACATGCCGCCGAGCCGTCCCGGTTACTCGATCGAGATGCATCCGTCGTCGATCGAGCAGTATCGGTTCCGCGGGTGAGGCGGGAGGATCGCATGCCGCGCATCGACGCTCACCAGCACTACTGGCGCTACCACCCGCAGCACTACCCGTGGATCGACGAGCGGATGCGCGTGCTGCGACAGGATTTCGATCCGCCCCGGCTGCGGCCGCTGTTGCAGGAACACGGCTTCGACGGCGCACTGGCGGTGCAGGCGCGCCCCAGCGAGGACGAGACGCTGGCCCTGCTGGCGCTGGCTGAGCAGAGCGAGGGCGTATGCGGCGTGGTGGGCTGGTTGGATATCGCCGCGCCACAGCTGGCGCAGCGTCTGGAGGCCTGGCGGCCTTACAGCGCGCTGCGCGGGGTGCGTCATCAGGTGCAGGACGAAGCGGATCCGGCGGCCTGGCTGGCGCGGCCGGAGGTGGATCGCGGCATGCAAACGCTGCAGCGCGCCGGGTATGTGTACGAGATCCTGGTGACGCACCGGGATCTGGCGGCCGCGGCGGCGTTTGCCGGCCGCCACGACCAACACTGGCTGGTGCTGGATCACTTCGGCAAGCCGGACATCATGCGCGGCGCGCGGCACTGGGCGCAGCAAATCCGGCCGTTGGCGGCGCTGCCGCACGTGGCCTGCAAGCTCTCGGGGCTGATCACCGAGGCGCCGGGTGGCCGGTGGCGCGCGGAAGAACTGCTGCCGTTCTTCGATGCCGCGCTGGAGGCGTTTGGCCCGCAGCGGCTGATGTTCGGCTCCGATTGGCCGGTGTGCCTGCTGGCCGGCGACTACCGCCAGGTGGTGCAACTGTGTGAACGGGCCCTCTCGACGCTGGGGGCTGCCGAGCAGGCGGCGATTTGGGGCGACACCGCCTGGAGAATTTACGGGTTAACGGAGTCTGGTTATGGATCTGTATCTGCAAGATAAGGTGGTGCTGGTCACCGGCGGCGGTGCCGGCATCGGCGCGGCGATTGCTCATGTGCTGGCCGAGGAAGGGGCGATCCCGGTGCTGGTCACCAACGCCGCGCCGGAGGCGGCGCTGCTGGCCGATTTACAGCGGTTGCAGCCGCGCACCGGGGTGATCCTCACCGAATTGTGCGACGAGGCGGCCTGCCGCCGGGCGGTCAGCCAGACGCTGGCGACCTTCGGCCGCATTGACGGGCTGGTGAACAACGCCGGGGTCAACGACGGCGTCGGGTTGGAGGCGGGGCGCGAAGCGTTCGTCGGCTCGCTGGAAAAGAATCTGGTGCATTACTACCTGATGGCGCACCTGTGCCAGGCGGCGCTGCGGGAGAGCCGGGGCGCCATCGTCAACATCGCCTCCAAGACCGCACTCAGCGGGCAGGGGGGCACCAGCGGCTACACCGCCGCCAAGGGCGCGGTGCTGGCGCTGACGCGCGAATGGGCGGTGTCGCTGCGCCATGATGGGGTGCGGGTGAACGCGGTGGTGCCGGCGGAGGTGATCACCCCGCAGTACCAGCGCTGGCTCAACACCTTCGCCGAGCCGCAGCGGCAGATGGAGAAGATCACCGCGCGCATTCCGCTCGGGCAGCGCATGACCACGCCGCAGGAGATCGCCGATACCGTGGCGTTTCTGCTGTCGTCGCGGTCATCACACACCACTGGACAGTGGCTGTCGGTGGACGGCGGCTACCTGCATCTCGATCGGGCGCTGACGTGAGCGGCGCGGCGGCAGGGCGGCGCCGTTTCTGCCAGGCGCTCGATCTGATTGACTCACCGGCGCTGATTGCGGAGTACCAGCAGCATCATCAGCGCATTTGGCCGGGCATCGCCGCGCATTTGCGCGAGCACGGCATTCTGGACATGGAGATTTACCGGTTGGGCACCCGGCTGTTCATGATCGTGGAGGTCAGCGCCGATTTCGACGCCGCGCGTTTTGACGCCGCCAGCCTGAACAACCCCGAAGTGCAGCGATGGGAAGCGCTGATGTGGCACTACCAGGCCGCCACCCCCTGGACGCCGCAGGGCGAAAAATGGGTGGAAATGGCGCGGATTTTCTCTCTGCAACAGCAATAACGCCAACATCATCATCGCCAGACGATACGAGGGTATCACCATGCTTGCTGAAAAAAGTGCGGCCTCCGCGCAGCCGGGCGTCCCCGTGACCGCCAATCTGCGCTGGGCCTTTATCCTGGTCACCAGCCTGTTCTTCATGTGGGGGCTGTCCTATGGCCTGCTGGACGTATTAAACAAACATTTTCAGGAGACGCTGCACGTCACCAAGGCGCAGTCGGGGCTGCTGCAGGCGGCGTACTTCGGCGCCTATTTCCTGGTGGCGCTGCCCGCCGGTTATTTCATGGATCGCAAGGGCTATAAGGCGGGCATTCTGGTCGGGCTGTGCCTGTACGCACTGGGCGCGCTGCTGTTCGTGCCGGCGGCGTCGGCCAACAGCTTCGCCGTATTCCTGTTCGCGCTGTTCGTTATCGCCAGCGGCCTGGGCTGCCTGGAAACGGCGGCCAACCCGTACGCCACGGTGTTGGGCGACGCGCAGGGCGCCGAACGGCGGCTCAACCTGGCCCAGTCGTTCAACGGCCTCGGGCAGTTTATCGGCCCGCTGATCGGCGGCACGCTGTTCTTCTCCGCCGGCCAGTCCGTCGGCGGCGGCGATCAGAGCGCGGTGAAGATGACCTATGTGGCGATCGCCGCGCTGGTGCTGCTGATCGCGCTGTTGTTCAGCCGCACCCGGCTGCCGGCGATCCGCGAAGAGGAAAAACCGGTGCACGGCGTGATAGCGCAGGGGTTGTGGCAGCATCCGCATTTCGTCGGCGGGGTCATCACGCAGTTTTTCTACGTGGCGGCGCAGGTGGGCGTGGGGGCGTTCTTCATCAACTACGCCACCGAGCACTGGCGCGAGGTGTCTAACCAGAGCGCCTCTTACCTGCTGTCGATCGCCATGATCTGCTTTATGGTCGGACGTTTCTTCAGCACCTGGCTGATGGGACGGGTCAAACCGGCGACGCTGCTGGCGGTCTATGCGCTGATCAACATTGCGCTGTGCGGTGTGGTAATGCTGAGCGTCGACGGCGTCTCGGTGGTGGCGCTGATCGCGGTGTTCTTCTTTATGTCGATCATGTTCCCGACCATTTTCGCCCTGGGGGTGAAAAATCTGGGCAAGCACACCAAGCGCGCCAGCTCGTTCATGATCATGGCGATCGTCGGCGGCGCCATCATGCCTTACTTTATGGGGGCGCTGGCCGACCGTTACAGCACCGCGCTCTCTTATCTGCTGCCGCTGCTGTGTTTCGCGGTGGTGTTGGTTTACGGCCTGCGGCAGCGCCGCGCCTGACTCACCCCGGCGGCGAATCGGCTTTCGCCGCCGTTTTCGGCCTCTGCCGCCGGGTCCCCATCAGGATGGCCAACGCCAGCAGCAGCACCAGGCTGGACAGCGCGCCGTTTATCGTCAGGCCGCCGGCATCCACCACCAGCCCGCCCACCAGCGAACCGCAGGAAATCGCCAGGTTAAACAGCGCGATATACAGTGAAGAGGCGACCTCGGCCGCATCGGGCGCCGCCTTGAGCATCCACGCCATCAGCGCAACGGAAACGCCGCCGTAGGCGATGCCCCACAGCAGCAGGAAGGCGCCGCCGCTCAGCGGCGTGTGGCCCAGCAGCGGCAGCAGCAGGACGGCGAGCGCCAGCCCGAGGGCGATCAGCGCCAGGGTGCGGCGCAGTCGTTTGGCGGCGGCCTGGCCGGCGATAAAATTCCCGACGAGGCCGGCGATGCCGTAGGCGAACAGCAGCGGCCCCACCCAGCGGCTCTCGATGCCGGAGACCGTCTGCAGCAGCGGACGGACAAAGGTGTAAGCCATAAAGTGGCCGGCGACCAGCAGAAACGTCAGCAGCAGCCCGGTCAGCAGCCGGCGATTCGCGCGTTGCGCGGTGAACGACCGCCAGCCGATCGCCTGCGTGACCGGCAGCGGCGGCAGCACGCACACCAGCAGGAGCAGGGTCAGCGCCGCCAGAACGGCGACCGCCAGAAACGCCATGCGCCAGCCCAGCGCTTCGCCGAGGAATACCCCGAGCGGCACGCCGAATACCGAGGCCGCCGCTACGCCGCCGAAGATGATGGACAGCGCCAATCCGACGGAGGCCGGCGGCACCAGGCGTTCCGCCAGCCCGCCGGCGATGGCCCAGATACCGCCGATGCAAAAGCCCAGCAGGATGCGCGCAGCGAACAGCAGCGCCAGGGAGGTGGCGGCGGCGGCCAGCAGGTTAGCGGCTGTCAGCAGCAGCAGAAAGCCCGCCAGCAGGTTGCGGCGGTCCGTGCGCCGGGCGCCCAGCACCACCAGCGGGGCGAACAGCGCGGCGAACAGGGCCGGCAGGGAAATCAGCAGCCCGGCGCGGCCGATCGATGCGTTCAGGGTGTTGACGATCGGGGTCAGCAGCCCGACGGGCAGCATTTCTGCGGTGACGACGGTAAAGGTGGACAGGCCGACCGCGAAGGTCGCCAGCCACGCTTTTGCGCCGCCGTCGGCGTGTAAGGCACTCATAATGACTCTCCCAACAGATGACGAACCTCAGTGTATCCGCGCCAAAATGGCTGATAAACTGGCCTGAATGCGCAACATTGGGGACAAAGCGTGGCTAATTTACCGTCTATGCCGTTGGATAACCTGACCGACCTGCTGGTATTCATTCGCGTCGCCGACGCCTGCAGCTTCACGCTGGCGGCCGAGAGACTGGGCATCTCCCGATCGGCGGCGGGCAAATGCGTGAACCGATTGGAGGCGCGATTGGCGACCCGGCTGCTGCAACGCACCACGCGCAGCGTCAGCCTGACCGAAGACGGCGCGGTGTTTTACGAATATGCGCAGCGCATCCTGTCGCAGGCCGAAGAGGCGGAAACGGCGCTCAATACGCGGCGGCAAACCCCGCGCGGGCGGCTGCGGCTGGATGTGCCGGTCTCGTTGGGGCGGTTGCATATTTTGCCGATTCTGCGGGAATTTTTGGCGCAGTGGCCGGAGGTGGACGCCGACGTCAGCTTCTCCGACGATTACAGCGATTTGGTGCGCGACGGTATCGACGTGGCGATCCGCGTCGGCGGCAGCGACGACAGTCGGCTGGTGCGGCGGGTGCTCGCGCCGCACCGCCTGATCACCTGCGCGGCGCCGGACTATCTGGCGCGCTACGGCACGCCTGCGACACCGGAGGCGCTGGGCGATCACGAGACGCTGGTCTTCAGCCACCAGGGATTGCCGGCGCCCTGGCGCTATCGGGTTAACGGCCAACTGCACGAACAGCCGGTGCGCGGCCGGATGCGTTTCAACAACGTCGAGGCATTGCGGGATGCGGCCGTCGCCGGGGCCGGTCTGTGTCAGGTAGGGGCGTTTCTGGTCGGTGAACAGATGGCGGCCGGCACGCTGGTGCCGGTGCTGGAACGCTATTGTCGCCCGGGGCCGCCGATCTGCGCCGTCTATCCCAGCCGACGCCATCTCTCCCCCAAAGTGAAACTGTTTCTGGCGGCGATCGAACGGCGCTGGCAGGGCAAGGCGATTTGGGAAACCGTTTAGCGTGTCAATTCCTGCGGTTGCAGCAGGGCGGGCTCGACGTTTTGCGCCAGCTGAATATTGTTGCGGCCGCTGTGCTTCGCCAGATAGAGCGCGGCGTCGGCTGCGCCTATCGCCGATTCGATGTCCAGTTTTTCCAGCGCGGAGATGCCGGCGCTGAGCGTCAGCGTGCCGCTGTGCTGCGGACTGGCGCCGTGCGGGATGTTCAGCTCCGCCACCCGCTGGCGCACCCGTTCGGCCAGTTGCGCCGCGTAGCCTTCGTGCACGTTGGTCAGCAGCACCAAAAATTCTTCCCCGCCGTAACGCACCACGATGTCGCGCGAACGCACCGCATCGCGGATGGCGACCGCCACCTGCACCAATGCCCGATCGCCCATGGCGTGGCCGTAGCTGTCGTTATAGACCTTGAAGTGGTCGATATCCAGCAACAGCACGTAATGATGGCCGGTTTGCGGTTCCAGCAGCATCGTGATCTTATTCTCCAGCCCGCGCCGGTTATAAAGGCCGGTCAGAGGATCGATCATGCTCAAATTATTGAATTTATCGCGCTCGTTATACAGGTTGGCCACCAGCGCGTGAGTAAAGATTTCACTGCGTTTCAACATCAGGTGGTGGATGGAGAAAGCGATAATAGGTAATAGCGTGGTGAATAATATCCGCAGGGTATTATGCATGCCGTCTAAAGCCAGGATCACCATTGCGGAAGGCACGGCGTGTAAACAAAAGGCGGTAAAGTTGTCCGTCAGGGAAATAGCGCTGATAAAAAAGATGCTAAACAAACTAATTAATAAAAAATCTTGGTTATTCGGTAGGCAATATTGACTTTTAACGTAAATATGTGCGGCCCAGAGCAGGCCGAGCACGCCGGCGAACAGGTTGAGTTTGCACAAGTATTTGCGTGGCGTTTGCAGGGAAAATAGCGCCGCTACCAGACAAAATAGCGGTATACATAATAAAGGTAGGGTAAATGCGGGCGTATCCCTAAAAGGGAACAATAATGTAAATACGGAAGAGGCGGCATTCATTATCAGAAAAAGAAATAATGCCAGGCGCTGCTTGCTGTTCAGTAATTCCTGATAAGAACGGGCGTTCATACGGAGGTCACTCTTTGCAAAGTCGTTCTGTCGAATAATTAAGGTTGAGAAGCATTCCTTTGGCGCGAATATCCACTTGAATTGCATGGTTGAGGATTGTGATTATTATCATGCAAACAGGACTAGGAATTTTCTTATGTCAAATTATCATTTTTTCATGCTGGTGTCATCTGGGTTTGGTCAGCGCAGTGAAAATGATGCGGCGGCCAAAAAAGTGTTATATGATATTGGTTATCATTATCACTTGAAGGGGGTTGTCATGCTCACCGCCATGATTGCCGCGTGCGGGCTGTGGGGCGTCAGTTGGTGCCTCGGGGATCGCCTGGCCAGCGCCTGGGGCGTTTTGCTGCCTTGTGCGCTGATGCCGCTGCTGGCCTTGATCGACCTGGATATGGTGCAGTTGCGCACCCTGATCGTGATAGCGATGTTGGCCACGCTGGTGATGCTGTTCAACAGCCGGCTGCGCCACTATCTGCTGCTGCCTTCCTGTATGGCGCTGGCGGGCGGCCTGGCGGCTGTCAGCCTGAACTTCAGCTTCGGGTGAAACGCCGGAAACGGAAAAATCACGCTTTTGCGTGTGATTCATCAATGCTTTGGGATTTTTTCGAGGATACTGCCGGGGAGATCATCAATTGGTGCGAAGAGAGGGACTTGAACCCTCACGTCCGTAAGGACACTAACACCTGAAGCTAGCGCGTCTACCAATTCCGCCACCTTCGCACAGTCGATGTTGTTGCTTTGATTTATATTACGTCGCCAGCGTGGTGCGAAGAGAGGGACTTGAACCCTCACGTCCGTAAGAACACTAACACCTGAAGCTAGCGCGTCTACCAATTCCGCCACCTTCGCATCGATGCTGAGTGCAATATAAATCATGTGGTTATTTGGTGCGAAGAGAGGGACTTGAACCCTCACGTCCGTAAGGACACTAACACCTGAAGCTAGCGCGTCTACCAATTCCGCCACCTTCGCGTACCAGAAACATTACCGGAGTAACGTTACCACGGAGGCGAATTCTAGAGATTTTGGCGGACACGTCAACAGTTATTTCCCCGCTTTGCGGGCGTTTGCTGGAAAAACAGCCATATCGCCGCTTTTCTGCTGGTCAAACAGCCAAATCAGCCAATCAATCAACACTCTGACCCGCGGCGCCAGGAAACGGCCGGGCGGATACATGATGTAAATCGGCATCGGCGGAGGTGGCGTTTCCGCCAGCACTTCCACCAGTTCGCCCTGTTCCAGCCAAGGGGCAAGCGAATAGCGCGCCGCCTGTATCAATCCCATGCCGGCACGCGCGCCGGCGATATAGGCGTCGGCGCCGCTGACGCTCAGCCGGGCGGGCAGTTCGCGCAGTTCCAGCTTGCCGCCGCGGCAAAACTCCAGCGGGTAATCGCGGTTGCTGGCCAGCGAAAAATACCCCACCGCGCGGTGCGGCGCCAGGCTATCGATGTCGAGCGGCGTACCTTGGGCCTGCAGGTAAGCGGGGGAAGCGCAGGTGACCTGCGGCAGCTGGGCGATCCGCCGCGCCACCAGGCTGTCGTCTTCGGTTTCCCAGGCGCGCAGCACGCAGTCCACGCCTTCGCGCAGCAGATCGACGTGGGTGTCGTTGGCGCCCAGCGCCAGCGTGATGTCGGGATAGCGCCGGTAGAAGTCGTCCAGCGCCGGAATGACGACCTCGCGCGCCAGCGAATGGGGCATATCGATGCGCACTTTGCCGGACGGCTGCAGCTTATGGTGGCTGAACAGCGTGTCCGCCTCCTCCAGCGCGCCCAGCAACTGCACGCAGCGTTGATAGTAGAGACTGCCTTCGCTGGTCACCTGCACCTGGCGGGTGGTGCGGATCAGCAGGCGTACGCCCAGCCGCTGTTCCAGCCGTTTCAGCGCGTTGCTGACCGTGGCGCGCGGCAGCTGCAGGCGTTCGGCCGCCCGGCTGAAGCTGCCCAGTTCGACGATGCGGGTAAAAATGCGCATGGCTTGAACCTGATCCATTACCACTCCGGATTGTTGGTGATTTTTGAACAGTGATGTGCAATCTGCATTATTTATCTTTGTCGCGTAAACAACCAGACTTTGCTGCGTTATCCATTCACCGCATGAGGGCAGCACAATGCAACAACGTAAACTCGGTTCCCACGGTCCCGTCGTCTCCGCCCTGGGGTTGGGATGCATGGGCATGAGCGACTTCTACTCCACCGGCGCCGATCGGCAGGAAGCCATCGCCACGCTGCACCGGGCGCTGGAGCTGGGCGTCACGCTGCTCGACACCGCCGACATGTATGGCCCGCACACCAACGAAGAGCTGGTGGGGGAAGCGATCAAAGGCAAACGGCAACAGGTGTTCCTGGCCACCAAGTTCGGCATCCTGCGCGATCCGGCGGATCCTTCGGCGCGCGGCGTCAGCAGCCGCCCCGAGTATATCCGACGCTCCGTCGAGGGCAGCCTGCGGCGCTTGGGCGTGGAGGAGATCGATCTTTATTATCAGCATCGGGTCGATCCGCAGGTGCCGATCGAAGACGTCGTCGGCACGATGGCGGATCTGATCCGCGAAGGCAAGATCCGCCATATCGGCCTGAGCGAGGCGTCGGTCGCCACGCTGGAGCGGGCGCACAAGGTGCATCCGATCACGGCGCTGCAGACCGAATATTCGCTGTGGACGCGCGACGCCGAGCAGGGCGTGCTGGCGGCCTGCGAGCGTCTGGGCATCGGCTTTGTGCCCTACAGCCCGTTAGGGCGCGGTTTCCTCACCGGCGCTATCCGGCGGCCGGAGGATCTGGCCGAGGACGACTTCCGCCGCAGCAACCCGCGCTTCCAGGGGGAGAACTTCAGCCGCAATCTGGCGCTGGTGGAGAAGGTGAGCGAGCTGGCGGCGCAGAAGGACGTTAAACCTTCGCAGCTGGCGCTGGCCTGGGTGTTGGCGCAGGGGGAACACATCGTGCCGATCCCCGGCACCAAACGCCGTCGTTACCTGGAAGAGAACGTCGCGGCGGCGGAGATAACGCTGAGCGCGGCTGAGCTGGCGGCGATTGAAGCGGTGTTCCCGCTGAGCGCGGCGGCCGGCGATCGCTACGGCGCGGAGTCGATGACCTACATCAACGGTTAAAAAAAAGCGCGGCCTGCAGGCCGCGCTCTGTCGTTTTCCGCCAACGGCGAATTATTTCTTCTTCGGCGCGCGCGGCGGACGGCCGACGGTCGCCTGGTACACCTTGAAGCGGCCGTTCTGCGCCAGCACTTCGTGGCTGCCGAAGGTGGCGTCCAGAATGTCCGGGTATGGCAGGAAGGCGTTGGCGACAATGCGCAGTTGGCCACCGATCGGCAGGTGCTTCACCGCGCCGCGGATCAGGGTTTCGGCGGCGGTCAGGCTGGTCTGCAGCCCGTCGTGGAACGGCGGGTTGGAGATGATCATGTCGAAACGGCCGGTGATGTCGGAGTAAACGTTGCTGACGATCACTTCCCCTTCGATGCCGTTGGCGGCCAGCGTCGCGCGGCTGGATTCCACCGCGGCGGCGTTGACGTCGCTGAGGGTCAATTTGACTTTCGGCGACAGCTTGGACATTACCGAGGCCATGACGCCGGCGCCGCAGCCGATGTCCAGCACCTTGCCTTTCATGTGTTTTTCCAGCGTCGACAGCAGCAGCGAGCTGCCGACGTCCAGACCGTCGCGGCTGAACACGCCCGGCAGCGTTTTCACTTCCAGATCGTGCAGCTGATAGCTGTCCCACCAGTCGTTCAGGTCGAACTCGGTCTGCGCGTCCAGGCGGCCGTGATACAGGCCGCAGCGGCGCGCGCTGTCGATTTTCACCAGCGTGACGTGGCCTTCCAGCGTTGGCTCGGCGCTGCGCACGCCGCTGCGGTTTTCACCGACCACGAACACGTCCGCGCCCACCGGCAGCAGCGCCAGGATGTTGCACAGCTGGAATTGCGCTTCCTGCTTGCTCTTCGGCCAGTAGTAAACCAGCGTGTCGCAGTCGGCGACGAAAGCGGGATCGACGGTCAAACCGAACTGCACGTTATCGCCCATCGTCCGGTTCAGTAACTGCCAGTGATGGTATTGCTGAGTGTGGACGCGCACGTCCGCGGCCTCGAATTGGGCCGGCAGGCTGTCCTGCAGGTCGCCGGCAAACAGCACGCGGCGTTCGATAAATTCATCACTGTGGCGCAGCATGACTTCACTGGCGGGGGTTAATGCAGACATCAGATATTGGCTCCTGAAAATGAGACCGGGGATTATAGAGCTTTGTGGCGATATGTTCGACGGGTTTGTTGGCGCGGGCTGCGCGGGTTTGTTAGCATAGCGCGGCGCATGGCAGGCATGGCGCACCACAACGGGTAGGAATCGGCATGGCATCAAAACGCGACTGGCTGTTACAACAACTGGGTATTACGCAGTGGACATTGCGCCGCCCGGGCGTGTTGCAGGGCGAAGTGGCGGTCAGTCTGCCGCCCGAGACGCGCCTGCTGGTGGTGGCGCAGACGCTGCCGGCGCCCGACGATCCGCTGTTTTGCGACGTGCTGCGCAGCCTGGGGCTGACGCCGGCGCAAACCTACAGCCTGACGCCGGAACAGGTGGCGATGCTGCCTGAAGAGACCGCATGCAACAGTTGGCGGCTGGGCGTGACGGAACCGCTCGCGGTCGCCGGCGCGCAGCTACACAGCCCGGCGCTGGCCGAGCTTTCCCAAGACGCGGGGGCCAAACGCGCCCTCTGGCAGCAGATTTGTCATCATGAACACGATTTCTACCCTGACGGCGGCCGACCTGGCCACGGCCTTCAACATTGAGCAAGCCAGCCACGCTTTCCCCTGGACGGAAACCACCTTTGCCAGCAATCAGGGCGATCGCTACCTTAACCTGAAGCTGAGCGCCGATGGGGAGATGGCGGGGTTCGCCATCACGCAGATCGTGCTGGACGAAGCCACGCTGTTCAACATCGCCATTCATCCGCAGCACCAGCGCCGGGGCTTTGGCCGCCTGCTGCTCAACGCGTTGATCGAACAGCTGGAGAGCCGCGGCGTGGTTACGCTGTGGCTGGAAGTCCGTGCCTCCAACCAGGCGGCGATCGCGCTGTATGAAGATCTCGGTTTCAACGAAGTCACCGTGCGCCGCAATTATTACCCGAGCGCCCACGGCCGCGAAGACGCGATCGTGATGGCGCTGCCGCTGGGGTAATCAGCCCGGCCGGAAAAAGCATTGATTGTCACCGGTTGGCAAATCGGCGAAAATGCCCGGCTGTTATCTTTTATTCACCGCTTTGCCCGGCGCCGCGATCGGCGCGTTCTGATGATGTCGCAGGGCGGACTAACCGTAGAACCTGAAAACCATGTCTCCTAGTGAATTTGCCCGCGAAGTCTCCAAAAGAAGAACTTTCGCCATCATCTCGCACCCCGATGCCGGTAAAACCACCATTACCGAAAAAGTGCTGCTGTTCGGACAGGCGATCCAGACCGCCGGTACGGTAAAAGGCCGCGGCTCCAGCCAGCACGCCAAATCCGACTGGATGGAAATGGAAAAGCAGCGTGGGATCTCGATCACCACCTCGGTGATGCAGTTCCCGTATCGCGACAGCCTGGTCAACCTGCTGGATACCCCGGGGCACGAGGACTTCTCCGAAGATACGTATCGCACCCTGACCGCCGTGGACTGCTGTCTGATGGTGATCGACGCCGCCAAGGGCGTTGAGGATCGCACCCGCAAGCTGATGGAAGTCACCCGTCTGCGCGACACGCCGATCCTGACCTTCATGAACAAGCTGGACCGCGACATCCGCGATCCGATGGAAGTGATGGACGAAGTCGAGCGCGAACTGAAAATCGCCTGTTCGCCTATCACCTGGCCGATCGGCTGCGGCAAGCTGTTTAAAGGCGTTTACCACCTGTACAAGGATGAAACCTACCTGTACCAGACCGGTAAAGGCCACACCATTCAGGAAGTGCGCATCGTCAAAGGCCTGAACAACCCGGAGCTGGATGTCGCCGTAGGCGAAGATCTGGCGGCGCAGCTGCGCGATGAGCTGGAGCTGGTGCAGGGCGCTTCCCACGAGTTCGATCAGGCGGCGTTCCTGAGCGGCGAGCTGACCCCGGTGTTCTTCGGTACCGCACTCGGCAACTTCGGCGTGGATCATATGCTGGACGGCCTGGTGGCCTGGGCGCCGGCGCCGATGCCGCGCAAAACCGACACCCGTGAAGTGACGGCGGCGGAAGAGAAATTCACCGGCTTCGTGTTCAAGATCCAGGCCAACATGGATCCGAAGCACCGCGACCGCGTGGCCTTTATGCGCGTGGTGTCCGGCCGTTACGAGAAGGGCATGAAGCTGCGTCAGGTGCGCACCGGCAAAGACGTGGTGATCTCCGACGCGCTGACCTTTATGGCCGGCGACCGTTCGCACGTGGAAGAAGCCTATCCGGGCGACATCATCGGTCTGCACAACCATGGCACCATCCAGATCGGCGATACCTTCACTCAGGGTGAAGACATGAAGTTCACCGGCATCCCGAACTTCGCGCCTGAACTGTTCCGCCGCATTCGCCTGCGCGATCCGCTGAAGCAGAAACAGCTGCTGAAGGGGCTGGTGCAGTTGTCGGAAGAGGGCGCGGTGCAGGTGTTCCGCCCGATCGCCAACAACGATTTGATCGTCGGCGCGGTCGGCGTGCTGCAGTTCGACGTGGTCGTGGCGCGTTTGAAGAGCGAGTACAACGTGGAAGCGCTGTATGAGTCGGTCAACGTGTCGACGGCGCGCTGGGTCGAGTGCGACGACGTGAAGAAGTTCGAAGAGTTCAAGCGCAAGAACGAGATCAACCTGGCGTTGGACGGTGGGGACAACCTGTCCTACATCGCGCCGACCATGGTGAACCTCAACCTGACGCAGGAACGCTATCCTGACGTGACCTTCCGCAAGACCCGCGAACACTGATACATCGGCAGGGCGCCCGGTGCGCCCTGCCAATTCCCCGTATTCTCACTCCGCTAATTAATAAATCTTCCTCATATTTTATCCTGCGAATCGATGTCGCCCAGGCGAGACGCGATTGGCCTGCGTTTTCCGCCGCATGGTCTATCTTTAACGAGATGTCCGCACATTGCTTGAGAGTAAATCACTGTAATACGCTGATTGTTTGGTGAGTTATTCTGATGTGTTGCCGATAGGAGACAGTCTGTTTCCTTAAATATCAATGAGATGACTGTTTTACCGTTTCGTGTCACTTGGTCTGTCGTCAATAGGCGACAGTTTTTTGATTAAAAATCCGACTCAACGCTTTTTTTGTTTGATTTTTAAGGTGTTTATGGAGTTGGCACGGCGGTTGCAATATTCCTGTCGTGAACGCTTAATCGTATAGCGATGATGAAGTATTTACCGAGAGGCCGCGTGAAGGCGGCTGAAGGGTTCCGGCGCTCTGGCGCTGGGGCCCCCAACAAAAGGAAGAGATCGATGAAAAAGACCAAATTTGCACACTCGCTGATGGCTGTTGTTTTGGGTTCTGCTTTGGTGAGCGGCACTGCGCTGGCCGAAGACAGTCTGCTCAACAAGGCGTCTAACGCCGCGGACAGTGCCGGTGCCAAAATCGATAGCTCCATGAAAAAAGTTGACGGTTACATGGATGACAGCGCGATAACGGCTAAAGTTAAAAGTGCATTGGTGGACGATAAGAGCATCAAAAGCACTGACATTTCGGTGAAAACCGAAAAAGGCACCGTGATCCTGAGCGGGTTTGTCGGCAGCCAGGCGCAGGCGGAGCATGCGGTTGCGGTTGCCGGCAAGGTGGAAGGCGTCAAAACCGTCAGCGACAAGCTGCACGTGAAAGATGAAGCCAACCAGTCGATCAAATCGTATGCCGGCGACACCGCCACCACCAGCGAGCTGAAAGCCAAGCTGCTGGCCGATGACATCGTGCCGTCGCGCAATGTGAAAGTGGAAACCACCGATGGCGTGGTGCAGCTTTCCGGTGAAGTGAAAACGCAGGCGCAGTCTGAGCGTGCCGAAAGCATCGCCAAGGCTATCGACGGCGTGAAAAGCGTGAAAAACGACCTGGTGGTCAAGCAGTAATCCCGCCAGGCGCCCGTAACAAGTAACAACAAGCCGCATCTGTCGGGCCGTCAAGGCGGCCCGACGTGTACCACCAAAAAAAGAAACTGATTTGCCGTCGATGTCCCGTTGTCGGGGCGGTAGACGGCAGCGAATTTTTTCACAATGGTAAGGAGAAGCTTATGTTTCGTTGGGGCATTATCTTTTTAGTCATCGCGCTTATCGCTGCGGCACTGGGGTTCGGTTCGCTGGCGGGCACCGCCGCCTGGGCCGCCAAAGTCGTGTTCGTTGTCGGCATCATCCTGTTCCTGGTCAGTCTGTTCACCGGCCGTCGGCGCCCTTAGCCGGCCGGCATTTTCCTGCAAACTGTAACAAAGCTTAATTCCTTTTCTCACGTCGGGGAGGGCCGGCCATGAACAGCGACATCATCGTCGGGCGCTGGAAACAGCTGAAAGGTCAGGTATGGCAGGCTTGGGCCGAATGGTCCGGCAGCGATGGTGCCTGGTTGGCCGGCAGCAATGATTTCCTCGTCGGCGTGCTGCAAGAGGATTACGGAAGAGAGCGAGACGCGGTATCCTCGGAGAAAACGTCTTACTGAGGATGCCAAGTTGGGATACAGAATACCCATCACGCTCGGCAATATAGAACCGCTGGCGTCTAAACCTTTTCGACCAGGAAAAATGGCGTTGGTCTGCGAAGGCGGCGGCCAGCGCGGCATTTTCACCGCCGGCGTGCTGGACGAGTTTCAGCGCGCGGGCTTTAACCCTTTCGATCTGCTGATCGGCACATCGGCCGGCGCTCAGAATCTGTCTGCCTATATCTGCGGGCAGATGGGCTACGCGCGCCGGGTGATCACCCGTTACACCACTTCGGCACAGTTCTTCAATCCGCTGCGCTTCGTGCGCGGCGGGCATCTGATCGATCTCGATTGGCTGGTTGATACGGCGGCGGCGCAGATGCCGCTGGCGATGGACGTGGCGGAACAGCATTTTACCGACGGGCGCGAATTCCTGCTGTGCGCCTGCCGCAGCGACGATTTCGAACCGACCTATCTGCCGGCGCAGCGCGAACGCTGGCTGCCGGCCATCAAGGCGTCCAGCGCCATTCCCGGCTTCTACCGTCAGGGCGTGGAGTTGGACGGCGTCAGCTATCAGGACGGCGGCATCAGCGATGCGATCCCGGTGGAAGAGGCCTATCGCCGCGGCGCCGACACCATCGTGGTGATCCGCACCGTGCCTTCGCAAATGTACTACACCCCGCAGTGGATGAAGCGCATGGAGCATTGGCTGAGCGACAGCAGCCTGCAGCAGATGGTGCGCATCCTGCAGCATCACGAGCAAAGCTATCACCGCATCCAGCGCTTTATCGAAAAGCCGCCGGGCAAGCTGCGCATCTTCGAGATCTTCCCGCCGAAGCCGCTGGCCAGCAATGCGCTGGGCAGCCGATTGGGGGCGCTCAATCAGGATTATCACCTGGGGCGCCGCTGCGGCCGCTACTTCCTGGCCACCGTTGGCCAGTGGATGGCGCAGCAGGAGCCCGACGGCATGAAGGTGCGAAAAGCGTTGTCGCGCCGCCTGATCCAGCCGGAGAACGTCAGAATGCCTTCGCCGATCGTGACCGACATCGCCATGCCCACCGAGCGGGCGGCGCAGCCGGAGGCCGCGGTGGCGGCGCCGAAAATCATCCTGCCGGGCGATCTGCCGCCGGGTGAAGGGGGCGCGCTGTGAGTTACGCCTTTACCGACACCCACTGCCATTTCGATTTCCCGCCCTTTACCGGGCATGAGGCCGAGAGCCTGGCGCGGGCGGCAAGCGCCGGCGTAAAGCGCATCATCATCCCGACCGTCACCGCCGATCGCTTCGCGCGGGTGTTGCGGCTGGCGCAGGAGCATGCGCCGCTGTTCGCCGCACTGGGGCTGCACCCGCTGTATATCGCGCAGCATCATGAACCGCAGTTGGAACAGTTGGCGGCGCTGCTGGCCGAACGGCCGCACAAGCTGGTGGCGGTGGGGGAGATCGGGCTCGATCTGTATATGGATAACCCACAGTTCGAGCGGCAGCAAAGCGTGCTGCTGGCCCAACTGAAGCTGGCGAAACAGCATGACCTGCCGGTGATCCTGCATTCGCGCCGCACCCACGACCAGCTGGCCGCCGCGCTGCGACGCATGCAACTGCCGCGCCGCGGCGTGGTGCACGGCTTTGCCGGCAGCCTGTCGCAGGCGCAGGCGTTTATCCGCCTCGGCTATTACATCGGCGTGGGCGGCACCATCACCTATGAGCGGGCGCAGAAAACGCGCGCCGTGATGGCGCAGCTGCCGCTTGAGGCGCTGCTGCTGGAGACCGATGCGCCGGACATGCCGCTGGCCGGCTATCAGGGGCAGCCGAACCGCCCCGAGCGCGCCGCCGAGGTGTTTCACGCGCTGTGCGAACTGCGGCCGGAACCGGCCGACGAGATAGCCGCCCACCTGCAACGCAATACCCAAGCGCTGTTCGCCATGCCGAATTGAGGTCTGCATAACGTGACTTGCGTCACGTTATAAGATTTTCATTTGCGTCTCGTTGTATACATTTGTGACATAAATCGGTGCGAGGGTGACCTCGCTCAGTATAATCCCCCCCGAAACACTCCAATAGCAGACCTCTCTTCATGAGCAGGGATGTATTTTATTTTTTGCAACAGGGAAACTTTGCATGCAACTCATCATGAGTCTGGTCGGGATGGCGGTGCTGATCGCCATTGCGGTGCTGCTCTCCAGCAACCGTCGGGCCATCAAACTGCGCACCGTGGTGTGGGCGTTCATCATTCAGGTCGGTATCGGCGCGCTGGTGCTGTACGTGCCGCTGGGCCGCAGCATCCTCGGCAGTATGTCTAACGGCGTGGCAAACGTTATCGCTTACGGCAATCAGGGCATTTCGTTCATCTTCGGTGGGCTGGTGTCCGACAAGATGTTTGAGGTGTTCGGCGGCGGCGGCTTCGTGTTCGCGCTGCGCGTCCTGCCGGTGATCGTGTTCTTCTCCTCGCTGATTGCGGTGCTGTACTACCTCGGCATCATGCAGTTGGTGATCCGCGTGCTGGGCGGCGGCCTGCACAAGCTGCTGGGCACCTCGCGCACCGAATCGCTGTCGGCGACCGCCAACATTTTCGTCGGCCAGACCGAAGCGCCGCTGGTGGTGCGTCCGTATATCGCCACCATGAGCCAGTCAGAACTGTTCGCCGTGATGTGCGGCGGCCTGGCTTCGGTGGCCGGTTCGGTGCTGGCGGGATACGCGCAGATGGGCGTGCCGCTGGAATACCTGATCGCCGCGTCCTTCATGGCCGCGCCGGGCGGGCTGCTGTTCGCCAAGCTGATGGTGCCGGAAACCGAGCAGACCCACGATAAAGACGATGCGATGAAGCTGATCGCCGAAGAGGATCGTCCTGCCAACGTGATCGACGCGGCGGCTTCCGGCGCGGCTTCCGGCATGCAGCTGGCGCTGAACGTCGGCGCGATGCTGCTGGCGTTTATCGCGCTGATCGCCTTGCTCAACGGCATTCTCGGCGGCATCGGCGGCTGGTTCGACTACCCGCAGCTGTCGCTCGAGCTGATCCTCGGCTGGGTGTTCTCGCCGATCGCCTTCCTGATTGGCGTGCCGTGGAGTGAAGCGATGACCGCCGGTTCGTTTATCGGCCAGAAGATCATCGTCAATGAGTTTGTCGCCTATATGAACTTCGGCGCCTATCTGCGCCCGGACGATGTGGTGGCGGCGGAAGGCCTGCAGGTGCTGTCAACGCACACCAAGGCGATCATCTCCTTTGCGCTGTGCGGTTTCGCCAACCTCTCCTCGGTGGCAATCCTGCTGGGCGGTTTGGGCAGCATGGCGCCCAATCGTCGCCATGACATCGCGCGTTTCGGTCTGAAGGCCGTGGCGGCGGGCACGCTGTCCAACTTGATGAGTGCCACCATCGCCGGCTTCTTCCTGGCGCTGTAAACCCTCGCTGAGCCCGCGACGGCGCGACCGATCGCGGGACTCCGCCTATACTCTAAGCAACGCGGGTGTTCGCCGCACCCGCGATCTTCAGCCGCTTCTTTAGCGAATTTGTGAACGATATCGCGTTATTTTGTGATGTTCTTCACATATAATTCCGGTCTGTTACAGTGCTATTTCATATAGTGTGACGATGAACGCGAATCGCCCCCGGCATTCGTGTTCAAATAGCTATTACTGGCCGGCCGCAAGGCGGGTGGCCATGTGCGGTGAGAAGGATCTCAGTTGCCGCCGCGGGAACGCCGTTCCCCTGCGCTATCTTCATGGAACCAAGTCCGCTCGCCAACACCCAGGTACTCAGTTGGAGAGTTTTATGACCGAATTAACCGCAGCAGCGCAACGTGCGCTGAACTTGATGGATTTAACCACGCTGAACGATGATGACACCGACGAGAAAGTGATCGCCCTCTGTCGTCAGGCCAACAGCCCGGCCGGCCACACGGCGGCCATCTGCATCTACCCGCGTTTTATCCCGGTGGCGCGTAAGGCGCTGCGCGAGCAAGGCACGCCGGACATCCGTATCGCCACCGTGACCAACTTCCCGCATGGCAACGACGATATCGACATCGCGCTGGCGGAAACCCGCGCGGCCATCGCCTATGGGGCGGATGAAGTGGACGTGGTGTTCCCTTACCGCGCGCTGATCGCCGGCAACGAACAGGTCGGTTTCGAGCTGGTGAAACAGTGCAAACAGGCTTGCCAGGCGGCCAACGTGCTGCTGAAAGTGATCATCGAAACCGGTGAGCTGAAGCAGGCCGATCTGATCCGCAAGGCGTCCGAGATCGCCATCAAGGCCGGCGCCGACTTTATCAAGACCTCCACCGGCAAGGTGCCGGTCAACGCCACCCTGGAGAGCGCCGAGCTGATGATGTCAGTGATCCGCGATATGGGCGTGGCGAAGACGGTGGGCTTCAAGCCGGCCGGCGGCGTGCGCACCGCGGAAGACGCGCTGCATTATCTGCAACTTGCCGATCGTATTCTGGGCGAAGGGTGGGCCGACGCGCGGCATTTCCGCTTTGGCGCTTCCAGCCTGCTGGCCAGCTTGCTGGCCGCGCTGGGCCACCAAACCCAGACCGCCGGCGGCGGCTACTGATCGATATCGTTGGCGGGCGCCAGGCGCGCCCGTCTGCACCGACTCTCGGCGACACAGGGGGATGCCTTGTTCCTGGCTCAAGAAATTATTCGTAAAAAACGCGACGGCCAGCCGTTAAGCGAAGCGGAAATCCGCTTTTTCATCAACGGCATTCGCGACAATGTGGTGTCGGAAGGGCAGATCGCCGCGCTGGCGATGACCATTTATTTCCATGACATGAGCATGCCGGAGCGCGTGGCGCTCACCATGGCGATGCGCGATTCCGGCACCGTGCTGGACTGGAAGAGTTTGGCGCTGAACGGCCCGATCGTCGACAAGCACTCGACCGGCGGCGTTGGCGACGTGACTTCGCTGATGCTCGGCCCGATGGTGGCGGCCTGCGGCGGCTATGTGCCGATGATCTCCGGCCGCGGCCTGGGGCATACCGGCGGCACGCTGGACAAACTGGAAGCCATTCCGGGCTTCAATATTTTCCCGGACGATAACGCCTTCCGCAAAATCATTCAGGACGTCGGCGTGGCGATCATCGGCCAGACCAGCTCGCTGGCGCCGGCGGACAAGCGTTTTTACGCCACCCGCGATATCACCGCCACCGTGGATTCTATCCCGCTGATCACCGCCTCCATTCTGGCCAAGAAGCTGGCGGAAGGGGTGGATGCGCTGGTGATGGACGTGAAGGTCGGCTCCGGCGCCTTTATGCCGACCTATGCCCTGTCGCAAGATTTGGCGCAGGCGATCGTCGGCGTGGCCAACGGCGCGGGCTGCAAGACCACCTCGCTGCTGACCGACATGAATCAGGTGCTGGCTTCCAGCGCCGGCAACGCGGTGGAAGTGCGCGAAGCGGTGCGCTTCCTGACCGGCGAATACCGCAACCCGCGCCTGCTGGAAGTGACGCTGGCGCTGAGCGTAGAGATGCTGTTGTCCGGCGGCCTGGCGAAAGACGAGGCCGACGCGCGCGCCAAGCTGCAGGCGGTGCTGGATAACGGCAAGGCGGCGGAGGTGTTTGGCCGCATGGTGGCGGCGCAGCAGGGGCCAATAGACTTCGTCGAACGCTACGATAGCTATCTGCCGGCGGCAACGCTGAGCAAGCCGGTGTATGCTGAAAAGCCGGGCATCATCAGCGCCATGGATACCCGTGCGCTGGGCATGGCGGTGGTGTCGTTGGGCGGCGGCCGCCGTCGGGCGAGCGACGCCATCGATTACAGCGTCGGCCTGACCGAGATGGCGCGCCTGGGCGATACGGCGGATTCCCAGCAGCCGCTGGCGATGATCCACGCCAACGATGAAGAGAGCTGGCAGCAGGCGGCCGATGCGGTGCGCAGCGCAATGACGCTGAGCGATAAGGCGCCGGAAGCGACGCCGGTGGTGTATAAGCGCATCACTCAAGCGTGATGACCCTCGTCTTTCAAGCCGTAGCGTTGTTGGCTACACGCGTGCACCCCAGTCACTTACTTGAGTAAGCTCCTGGGATACACGCGCTAGCCGCCTAGCTACAACTTGAAATCCATTGGGTATAAATTTAGAGAATAAGGGCGATTGCAGTTTTGCGGTCGCAATAGCGTGAGAACACGCAGGAGAGCACAGATGAAACGCACATTTATTATGGTATTGGACTCCTTCGGCATCGGCGCCAGCGAAGACGCCGAACGTTTTGGCGATCAGGGTTCCGACACCCTGGGCCACATCGCCGAGGTTTGCGCGCGCGGTGAGGCCAACGTGGGCCGTCAGGGCCCGCTGACGCTGCCTAACCTGAGCCGTCTGGGCCTCGGCAAAGCGGCGGAAGAGTCGACCGGCAACTTCCCGCAGGGGCTGGATCGCAACGCCGACATCATCGGCGCCTACGGCTACGCCAGCGAGCTCTCTTCCGGTAAAGACACGCCGTCTGGCCACTGGGAAATCGCCGGCGTGCCGGTGCTGTTCGATTGGGGCTACTTCAAGGACGAGCACAACAGCTTCCCGCAGGCGCTGCTGGATAAGCTGGTGGAGCGCGCCAATCTGCCGGGCTACCTGGGCAACTGCCACTCATCCGGCACCGTGATCCTCGATCAGCTGGGTGAAGAGCATATGAAAACCGGCAAGCCGATTTTCTACACCTCCGCCGACTCGGTATTCCAGATCGCTTGTCACGAAGAGACCTTCGGCCTGGAGCGCCTGTATGAGCTGTGCGAAATCGCGCGTGAAGAGCTGACCGAAGGCGGTTACAACATCGGCCGCGTGATCGCGCGTCCGTTCGTCGGCGACAAGCCGGGCCACTTCCAGCGCACCGGCAATCGCCACGATCTGGCGGTAGAGCCGCCGGCGCCGACCGTGCTGAAAAAGCTGGTGGACGAGAAGGGCGGCGAAGTGGTGTCGATCGGTAAAATCGCCGACATCTACGCCAACGTCGGCATCACCAAGAAGGTGAAGGCGACCGGCATCGACGCGCTGTTCGACGCGACCCTGATCGAAATGGAAAAGGCCGGCGACAACACCATCGTGTTCACCAACTTCGTGGACTTCGACTCCTCCTACGGTCACCGTCGCGACGTGGCGGGCTACGCCGCCGCGCTGGAGCTGTTCGACCGCCGCCTGCCGGAACTGCTGAAGCTGGTGAAAGACGAAGACATCATCATCTTCACCGCTGACCACGGCTGCGATCCGACCTGGAGCGGCACCGACCACACCCGCGAGCACATTCCGGTGCTGGTTTACGGCCCGAAAGTGAAACCGGGTTCGCTGGGCCACCGCGAGACCTTCGCCGACATCGGCCAGACCGTCGCCAATTACTTTGGCCTGTCGCCGATGGATTACGGTAAGACCCTGTTCTAAACCCTGTCTTTCAAGCCGCAGCGTTGTTAGCTTCACGCGTGAACCCCAGTCGCTTACTCAAGTAAGCTCCTGGGGATTCCCCCGCCAGCTGCCTGGCTGCAACTCGAAATTCAAGGCTTGGACGTTTGACGTTTTTATTAAATAAGATTTCTAAAGGAAGAAAATTATGGCTACGCCGCACATTAATGCTGAGATGGGTGACTTCGCTGACGTAGTACTGATGCCGGGCGACCCGCTGCGCGCAAAATACATTGCCGAAACCTTCCTGGAAGGCGCGGTGGAAGTGAACAACGTGCGCGGCATGTTGGGTTTCACCGGCACCTACAAAGGCCGCCGCATCTCCGTAATGGGCCACGGCATGGGCATTCCGTCCTGCTCTATCTACGCGCGCGAGCTGATCGCCGAATTCGGCGTGAAGAAGATCATTCGCGTGGGTTCCTGCGGCGCGGTGCGTGACGATATCAAACTGCGCGACGTGGTGATCGGCATGGGCGCGTGCACCGACTCCAAGGTGAACCGTCTGCGCTTCAAGGACAACGACTACGCGGCGATCGCCGACTTCGACATGGTGCGCAACGCGGTCGACGCGGCGGCGGCGCAGGGCATCCCGGCGCGCGTGGGCAATATCTTCTCCGCCGATCTGTTCTACACCCCGGATCCGGATATGTTCCAGGTGATGAAGAAGTACGGCATCCTGGGCGTGGAAATGGAAGCGGCCGGCATCTACGGCGTGGCGGCGGAGCTGTACGAAGAGTTCGGCTGTAAGGCGCTGACCATCTGCACCGTGTCCGACCACATCCTGCGTCACGAAGCGACCACGGCGGCGGAACGCCAGACCACCTTTAACGAAATGATCGTTATCGCGCTGGAATCCGTGCTGCTGGGCGACAAAGCGTAATACCGCGGCGGGCGTCGTCATGGCGCCCGCCCGTCAATCTATTCACTCCGCATGGCCGTTTTTGGCTAACGCTTTACCTTTCAATTGGATGTGGATCCCGTTGTTACGGACAATCTATTCAGCGAAAGGACAAGAAAACGGCACGAACGCATTCAACGCCTGGCCTGAATTACCCCTGCTTAGGCGCTTCCTGTTTTTTCTCCGGCGCATCGTCTTCATCGTCTTCCACCGTATTGCCTTCTTCCAGTGGCGTGTTGGCGGTCAACAGGTAGGGCGACTGCTGCCAGCGGCTGCGGCGGTGTTGCAACAGGGTACGCGCCAGAATGATGCCGATCGCCAGCGCCAGCAGGATCATCAGGCGCAGCAGGTTGGTGGTGTTGTCCACCTGCTTGGATTCGGTCGCCAGCACGTGGGTGTCGAGGGTGATGCGGATAAAGCCGATCGGGCCGTCTTTGCCCTGAATGGATTCGACCAACTGGTGGTTGAAGTAGCTGCCGGCGCGTTTGCCGTCGAGCGACAGGCGATCGCGTATACTTATCTGTTCCCCGGCGTGGGAGACCAGCGTGCCGTCCAGCTGATACACGCTGACGTCGAGAATGCGGCTGTGATCGGTGAGCTGCTTGAGGATGGCGTCGATGCGCGGATTGTTGCCGTCGTCGTCCAGCAGCGGCGCCAGGCTGTAGGCGACCTGTTTGGTCAGCGTTTGCGCCAGCTCTTCAACCTGCTCGGATCGCGCCATTTGGTGACTCAGGCTAAAATAAGAGGCGCCCTGCATCAGCAGCACCAGCAAAGCCAGGCAAATCAGGATAATAGCGGTGCGGTGCAGGCGAAATTTCAGTTTAGCGCGAGCCATGCAGGTTCCTTGGGCATCGGGGACACTTTATGTTGCCAGAACCGCTGGCGATAGGATAGCTTGATGCGTCGTTTTATCATGCAGCGTTTTTGTCCATTCAGGAGTCAATGATGTCAAACAGTCTGACCTATTGCGATCTTCCGGCGGAGATCTCTCAATGGCCGGGTCTTCCCCTTTCGCTCAGCGGCGACGAAGTGATGCCGCTGGACTACCGGGCGGGCAATACCGGGTGGCTGTTATATGGCAGGGAGCTGGACAAGGCGCGCATTACCCAATTCCAACGCAAGCTGGGCGCGGCGATGGTGATCGTCACCGCCTGGGGCGTGGACGACTATCAGGTGGTGCGGCTGGCGGGCACCTTGACGCCGCGCGCCAAGCTGCTGGCGGCGGAGAGCGGGTTGGATGTGGCGCCGCTCGGCAAAATCCCGCACCTGCGCACGCCGGGGCTGCTGGTGATGGACATGGATTCAACGGCGATCGAGATCGAGTGCATCGATGAGATCGCCAAGCTGGCGGGCGTCGGAGAGCAGGTGGCGGAAGTGACCGAACGCGCGATGCGCGGCGAGCTGGACTTTACCGCCAGCCTGCGCCAGCGCGTCGGTACGCTGAAAGGGGCCGACGCCAACATCCTTAAGCAGGTGCGCGACGAGCTGCCGCTGATGCCGGGGCTGACCAGCCTGGTGGGCAAGCTGCAGGCGATGGGCTGGCATGTGGCGATCGCCTCCGGCGGCTTCACCTACTATGCCGAATACCTGCGCAACCGGCTGCGGCTGGTGGCGGCGGCGGCCAACGAGCTGGAGATCCGCGACGGCAAGCTGACCGGCGAAGTGCTGGGGCCGGTGGTGGACGCGCAGTTCAAAGCCGATACGCTGCTGCGGCTGGCGGAGAAGCTGGAAATCCCGCTGGCGCAAACCGTGGCCATCGGCGACGGCGCCAACGATTTGAAAATGATGCAGGCGGCGGGGCTGGGCATCGCCTACCACGCCAAACCGAAAGTGTATGAAAAAGCGCAGGTGGCGATCCGGCATGCGGATTTGATGGGCGTGCTGTGTATTCTCACCGGCAGCCTGAAACACGAAGTGCGATAACGAAAGATTGAGGTAAGACGTGGCAAAAGCGGCAAAACGGGCATTTGTGTGCAATGAGTGCGGGGCGGACTATCCGCGTTGGCAGGGGCAGTGCAGCGCCTGCCATGCCTGGAACACCATCACGGAAGTGCGTTTGGCCGCGTCGCCCGCTGCGGCGCGCAACGATCGCCTCAGCGGCTATGCCGGCGACGCCGGCGTCAGCAAAGTGCAGAAGCTGTCGGAAATCAGCCTTGAGGCGCTGCCGCGCTTCACCACCGGCTTTCTCGAGTTCGATCGCGTGCTGGGCGGCGGTGTGGTGCCCGGCAGCGCGATTCTGATCGGCGGCAACCCCGGCGCCGGCAAGAGCACCCTGTTGCTGCAGGTGCTGTGCAAACTGTCCGAACAGATGAAAACCCTGTACGTCACCGGCGAGGAATCGCTGCAGCAGGTGGCGATGCGAGCCCACCGTCTGGGACTGCCGACCGGCGGCCTGAACATGCTGTCGGAAACCAGCATCGAGCAGATCTGCCTGATCGCCGAGCAGGAACAGCCGAAGCTGATGGTGATCGACTCGATTCAGGTGATGCACATGGCGGACATTCAGTCTTCGCCGGGCAGCGTGGCGCAGGTGCGAGAAACCGCCGCCTACCTGACGCGCTTTGCCAAGACGCGCGGCGTGGCGATCGTGATGGTCGGCCACGTCACCAAAGACGGCTCGCTGGCCGGGCCGAAAGTGCTGGAACACTGCATCGACTGTTCGGTGCTGCTGGACGGCGACGCCGATTCCCGCTTCCGCACCCTGCGCAGCCACAAGAACCGCTTCGGCGCGGTCAACGAGCTGGGGGTGTTCGCCATGACCGAACAGGGGCTGCGCGAAGTGAGCAACCCTTCGGCTATCTTCCTCAGCCGCGGCGACGAAGTTACCTCCGGCAGTTCGGTGATGGTGGTGTGGGAAGGCACCCGGCCGCTGCTGGTGGAGATCCAGGCGCTGGTGGATCATTCGATGATGTCCAACCCGCGCCGCGTGGCGGTGGGGTTGGAGCAGAACCGGTTGGCGATCCTGCTGGCGGTGCTGCACCGGCACGGCGGGCTGCAGATGTCGGATCAGGACGTGTTCGTCAACGTGGTCGGCGGGGTGAAGGTCAGCGAGACCAGCGCCGATCTGGCGCTGCTGATGTCGCTGGTCTCAAGCCTGCGCGATCGGCCGCTGCCGAACGATTTGGTGGTGTTCGGCGAAGTGGGGTTAGCGGGGGAGATCCGTCCGGTGCCGAGCGGTCAGGAGCGGATCGCCGAAGCGGCCAAGCACGGTTTCAAACGCGCCATCGTGCCGCACGGCAATATGCCGAAAAAGCCGCCGGCCAATATGCAGGTGTTCGGGGTCAAGAAGCTGGCGGACGCGCTGGACGTGCTGGAAGGGTTTTATTAATGTCGCCGACGGCGAGAAAGATATGCTATTTTGTTTAGCATACTAAACGGAGGTGGCCATGCCGCAATTTGATTACCTGAAGACGTCCATCAAGCAAAAGGGCTGCACGTTGCAGCAGGTGGCGGATGCCAGCGGCATGACCAAAGGCTATCTCAGCCAGCTGTTGAACGACAAGATCAAAAGCCCGAGCGCGCAAAAGCTCGAGGCGCTGCACCGTTTTCTCGGGCTTGAGTTCCCGCGCAAAGAGGTCAAAGTCGGCGTGGTGTTTGGTAAATTTTACCCGCTGCACACCGGCCACATCTATCTGATCCAGCGCGCCTGCAGCCAGGTGGATGAGCTGCACGTTATCTTGTGCCACGACGAGCCGCGCGACCGTGAGCTGTTCGAGAACAGTTCGATGTCGCAACAGCCGACGGTCAGCGATCGCCTGCGCTGGCTGCTGCAGACCTTCAAGTACCAGAAAAACATCCATATCCACTCGTTCGACGAGCAGGGCATCGAACCGTACCCGCACGGCTGGAACGTGTGGAGCGACGGCATGAAGGCCTTTATGGAACAGAAAGGCATCGTGCCGAGCTTCATCTATTCCAGCGAAGCGCAGGATGCGCCGCGCTACCGCGAGCATCTGGGCATCGAAACCATTTTGGTCGACCCCGAACGCTCGTTCATGAACATCAGCGGCAATCAGATCCGTCAGGATCCGTTCCGTTATTGGGATTACATCCCGACCGAGGTGAAACCGTTCTTCGTGCGCACCGTGGCGATCCTCGGCGGCGAGTCGAGCGGCAAATCGACGCTGGTCAACAAGCTGGCCAACATCTTCAACACCACCAGCGCCTGGGAATATGGCCGCGATTACGTGTTCTCGCACCTGGGCGGCGACGAGATGGCGCTGCAGTACTCCGACTACGACAAAATTGCCCTCGGGCAGGCGCAATACGTGGATTTCGCGGTCAAGTACGCCAACAAGGTGGCGTTTATCGATACCGATTTCGTCACCACCCAGGCGTTTTGCAAAAAGTACGAAGGGCGTGAGCATCCCTTCGTGCAGGCGCTGATCGACGAATACCGCTTCGATCTGGTGATCCTGCTGGAAAACAACACGCCGTGGGTGGCGGACGGCCTGCGCAGTCTCGGCAGCACCGCCGATCGCCTGGCGTTCCAGCGCCTGCTGGAGGAGATGCTGCGCGCCAACAACATCGAGTACGTGCACGTTGAGTCCAGCGATTACGAAGAGCGCTTCCTGCGCTGTGTCGAGCTGGTGCAACAGTTGCTGGCGGCGGACGCCGGCCGGCTGGCGAATGCGCCCGCCCAGCGCCACGCCGCAGGCTGAGAAAAATTAGCGTAATGTGCGATCGCGCGGCAGAAACGGCCGCACGGACGCACATTTAAAGGCCTGTTTAAACATGGTTCATTCGGTAGCGACTACGTTAAGGTTTTCTTTACAATAACGCTCAGAAGAAGACATGTCTTATCGCTTACTCGCTCTCTGGTTGATCTGCTATGCCGCAGCCTGGACGCTGCTGACCGTTCATCTCGATCCTACCCTGCCTTACGACGCCGTCGAGGCGCTCAATTGGGGCCTCAACGGCGAGTGGGGCTCACCGAAAAATCCTTGGTTGGTCGGTGCGGCGATGCAGCCGGCGATCTGGCTGTCGTGGCTGCCGCTGAACGTTTACTGGTACGGCGGGCACTTCATCGCCATCGCCATCGGCATGTTGGGCGTCTGGCTGCTGGCGCGACGCCTGAGCGGCAGCACTTCGCTGGCCTGGATGGCGCTGCTGACGCTCAACCTGTCCGGTATCATCAATTTCGACATCATTCCCTACAACGACAACTACCTGTTGGTGATGCTGTGGCCGTGGATGGCGCTGTTCTTCAACATGGCGATTTCCCGTTCGGCCAACTGGTGGCCGGCCTTCGCGTTGGCCGCCGGTCTGGCGATGATGGCGAAGTATTCGACCTTCGCCTTCGTCTATTTCGCGGCGCTGTCGACGCTGTTCGTGCCGCAGATCCGTCGCTGCTATCGCCAACCACAGTTCTATCTGGCGGTGGCGATCTGGCTGGCGCTGGTGTTGCCGAACGTATTCTGGCTGTGGAACCACGACTTCGCCGCCTTTAAGTGGGTGGATTCGCAGATCAAGATGCAGCTCAATCTCGACATGCTGCAGTCGCTGCTGCTGGTGTTCTATCCGTCGCTGGTGCTGTGGTGGATCCTGCGCCGCAGCGGGGCGGTGCTGGCCTGGCCGAAAGCCTTGCCGATGCGGGTGCTGCTGTGGATCTACCTGCTGCCGCTCGGCATCATCACCTTTTGGTTCTCCTTCAACGTCGGCGGCCGCTTGACCGAGTGGCTGCAGCCGTTCTTCATGCTGGCGCCCGCGCTGCTGGTCGGCTGCGTGCGTCAGCCGCCGGTGCGTTCGCTGCGGGCGGCGACTATTGGGCTGATGTGCGCGGCGCTGGCGGTCTATCTGGGCTATGCCGCGGTGATGCTGGGCAACGTGCGCAATGCCGGTCAGAAAATGGTGGGCATCAAGGCGTTCAGCGCCGGAGTGGAGCAGCTGTGGCAGGAGCGGTATGGCGTCAGTCTGCGTTACGTCGGCGGCGAATACCTGTCGCAGTGGATGACGGTGTATGCCGGTTCCCGGCCGCAGACCATTACGCGCTGGTCCAATCATACGCGGCCGAACATCTACAACGTCAACATCAGCTATCCGCAGATTGCGCAGCATGGCGTCGCCTTGTTCGGTCGGTTGGGTGAAGACTGCGCGCACAGCGACTTCGGCGGCGAACTGGCCCACTGGCCGAAGATGCGCCTCGACTGGCAGCAGACGCTGACCTTCCGCGCCGATCCGCAGAGCGACGAGCAGGTGCTGTGCGTCGGCTTTGTTCGCCCGCAGTAACGGCGGCGCAGAACGCCGCCGCGATGCGAACTCAGTAAGCGATAACCAGCTTGCCTTGCATATGGCCGCCGAGCAGCTGTTGATGCGCGGCGGTCAGCGTGTCTACCGACAACCCGTGCAGGGTTTCGCTCAGCGTGGTGCTCAGCTTGCCTTCGTCCAGCAGTTGTGCCACCTGCTGCAGGATCCGGCCCTGTTGCGCGATGTCCGGGGTGGTGAACATGCTGCGGGTGAACATGAATTCCCAGTGCAGCGCGGCGCTTTTCAGCTTCAGCGCGTTTTGATCCAACGGCTGCGCGTTCTCGACGATGGTGCAGATATGGCCGAGCGGTGCGATCAGTTCGGCCATCGCCGGCCAGTGGCCGTCGGTATCGTTCAGACAGAGGATGTAATCCACCTGCTCGATGCCGTGTTGCGCCAGGTTGCCCTTCAAATCGCGGTAGTCCACCACCAGGTCGGCGCCCCGCTCGCGGCACCAGGCGGCGGATTCCGGCCTGGACGCGGTGGCGATCACTTTCACCTTGCTGCGCAGCGCGGCCAGCGGAATGGCCAGCGAACCGACACCGCCGGCGCCGCCGATGATCAGCAGCGTCTTGTGCTCCGGCGCATCCTGAATGTTCAGGTGCTCGAACAGCGCCTCCCACGCGGTGAGGGCGGTGAGCGGCATGGCGGCGGACTCCGCCCAGTTCAGGCTGCGCGGTTTGTGCGCGGCGATGCGAGAGTCGATCAGTTGGTGGCTGCTGTTGCTGCCGGGCCGGGTGATATCGCCGGCGTACCACACTTCATCGCCGGGCTTGAAGCCGCTGACGCCGCTGCCCACGTCCAGCACGACGCCGCTGGCGTCCCAGCCGAGGACGCGCGGCTGCTGCAGGCCACTTTTCTGCAGACCGGCGTGTACTTTGGTATCCACCGGGTTGACCGAGGCCGCTTTCACTTCCACCAGCAGATCGTACTGGCCGGGCACCGGCATCTCCGGTGAGATTTCGATGAAACCGGTGGGGTTCTGCGGGTCTACGGCAATGGCTTTTATCGACATGATTGTGCTCCTTTCAAATGATGCCCCCAGTGTAGACCCGCAGCAGTGGGGTGATAAGATGGACAATATCTAACTGAGTGTTCGTCAGAGGTGAACAATGGAGTTCAAACAGCTGCAGGACATGGCGCTGTTCGCGCTGGTGGCGGAGTGCGGCAGTTTCACCGCCGCCGCGCAGCGTGTCGGGTTGCCGAAGTCCAGCGTCAGTCAGCGCATCAGCCAGCTCGAACAGACGCTGGGGCTGCGTTTGCTCAACCGCACCACGCGCCAGTTGAACCTGACCTTCGCCGGCGAGCGCTATCTGGAACATTGCCAGGCGATGATGTCCGCCGCCGAGCGGGCCGATCTGGCGCTGCAGCGGCTGCGCGACAACCCGAGCGGCCGCCTGCGCATCTCGACGCCGGCCGGGTTGGGGGCAACCCTGGTGGCGCGGCTGGCGGCGGATTTTCAGCGCCAGTACCCGGACGTATCGCTGGAGGTGTCGGTATCCGACGCCATGGTGGATCTGGTGCAGGAAGGCTTCGACGCCGCGCTGCGCACCGGCAAGCCGCAGGATTCTTCGCTGATCGGCCGCCGCCTCGGGTATGCGCCGCGCTATCTGCTGGCTGCGCCGTCCTATCTGGCGCAGCACCCGCCGATCGAGCACCCGCAGCAGCTGCAGCAACATCGCTGCATTGCCCACCGCGCCTGGACGGCCTGGAACCTGCGCTGCGGCGACGATTATTACCGCTGGCAGCTGCCGCTGGCGCACACCACCGACAATCTGCTGTATGCGCGCGAATGCGCTATCGCCGGCGCGGGGATCACGCTGCTGCCGGCGTTTCTCAGCCGCGAGGTGGTGGCGCAGAAGCTGTTGGTGGAGGTGTTGCCGGCCTGGCGCGCAGAAGGGAATGAACTGTATCTGGTCTACCCGAGCCGCAAGCTGAATTCCCCGGCGCTGGCCTGTTTCATCGATGTGGTATTGCAGCACCCGGCGTTTGACGACTACGCGCGCGAGCTGACGCGGGAGTAAAAAAGGCGCCGCATGCGGCGCCTTGGGGATTACTTGGCGATCTTTTTGTACTTGATGCGGTGCGGTTCGAGCGCATCGGCGCCCAGCGTACGCTTCTTGTACTCTTCGTACTCGGTGAAGTTGCCTTCGAAGAATTCCACCTTGCCCTCGTCCTGGTAGTCCAGGATGTGGGTGGCGATACGGTCGAGGAACCAACGGTCGTGCGAGATCACCATGGCGCAGCCTGGGAATTCCAGCAGGGCGTTTTCCAGCGCGCGCAGGGTTTCGATATCCAGGTCGTTGGTCGGTTCATCGAGCAGCAGCACGTTGCCGCCAACCTGCAGCAGCTTGGCCAGGTGCAGACGGCCACGCTCACCGCCGGACAGCTCGCCCACGCGTTTACCCTGATCGACGCCCTTGAAGTTGAAGCGGCCGACATAGGCGCGGCTCGGCATCTCGGTGTTGCCGATGCGCATGATGTCCTGCCCGCCGGAGACCTCTTCCCACACGGTTTTCGAACCGTCCATGCTGTCGCGGAACTGATCGACGGACGCCAGCTTGACGGTATCGCCCAGCACGATGCTGCCGGAATCAGGCTGCTCCTGACCGGACATCATGCGGAACAGCGTGGATTTACCCGCGCCGTTCGGGCCGATGATGCCGACGATCGCCCCTTTCGGCACCGAGAACGACAGGTCGTCGATCAGCAGGCGGTCGCCGTAAGACTTGCGCAGGTTGCTGACTTCGACCACTTTATCGCCCAGGCGCGCGCCAGGTGGAATGAACAGTTCGTTGGTTTCGTTACGTTTTTGGTATTCGGTGTTATTCAGCTCTTCAAAGCGGGCCAGACGGGCCTTGCCTTTGGACTGGCGGCCTTTGGCGCCCTGGCGCACCCACTCCAGCTCTTTCTCGATCGACTTGCGACGAGCGGCTTCGGCGGACGCTTCCTGCGCCAGACGCGCGTCTTTCTGCTCCAGCCAGGACGAGTAGTTGCCTTCCCACGGAATGCCTTCGCCGCGGTCCAGTTCGAGGATCCAGCCGGCTACGTTATCCAGGAAGTAACGGTCGTGGGTGATCGCCACGACGGTGCCTTCGAAGTCGTGCAGGAAGCGTTCCAGCCAGGCCACGGACTCGGCGTCCAGGTGGTTGGTCGGTTCGTCCAGCAGCAGCATGTCCGGCTTTTCGAGCAGCAGGCGGCACAGCGCGACGCGGCGGCGTTCACCCCCGGACAGATGGGCGATTTTGGCGTCCCAGTCCGGCAGGCGCAGCGCATCGGCGGCGCGTTCCAGCTGCGCGTTGAGGTTGTGACCGTCGTGCGCCTGAATGATCTCTTCCAGGCGGCCCTGTTCGGCGGCCAGCTTGTCGAAGTCTGCGCCTTCTTCCGCGTACAGCGCGTACACTTCGTCCAGGCGTTTCAGCGCGCCGACCACTTCCGCCAGCGCTTCTTCCACCGACTCACGCACGGTGTGTTCGAGGTTAAGCTGCGGCTCCTGCGGCAGATAACCTATCTTGATGCCTGGCTGCGGGCGCGCTTCCCCTTCGATATCGGTATCGATGCCGGCCATGATGCGCAGCAGGGTGGACTTACCGGCGCCGTTCAGGCCCAGTACGCCGATTTTTGCCCCAGGGAAGAAGCTCAGGGAGATGTTTTTCAAAATATGACGCTTCGGCGGTACCACTTTGCCGACGCGGTGCATGGTATAGACGTATTGAGCCACGTTGCTCTAAGCCTCTCTATATCAGTATTTATAGGATGTCTGGCGGCATGAGTGTAGCCCGTTTCGATCTTGGATCCCAGACATCGCTCAGCGATCGCTAAGTATAACCGTTTATGCGCCGATAAAGGCGCATATTGGTGGCTTATGGCGTGACGACGATCGCGACGCGGCGGTTTTCCGCGCGGCCGCTGGAGGTGCGGTTGTCGGCGACGGGATCGCGCTTGCCCATGCCGCGGGTTTCGATGTTGGCGCGCGGAATACCGACGCTGGCCAGCAGATCCGCGACCGCATCGGCGCGGCGCAGGGAGAGCTGATCGTTATAGCTGTCTTCGCCGTAGTTGTCGGTATGGCCGTCCAGACGGAACTTGGTGATGCCGACGCTCAGCAGCGCGCGGCCCATCTTCTGCACCGTCTCGGTGCTTTCCGGGTTCAGCTTGCCGATGTTGTTGCCGAACAGCACTTTATCCGACAGGCCGAATTCCCAACCGTTGTCGGTCAGTTTGAAGCCCTGCGATTGCAACAGCGCAACCTGCTCGGGCGTCAGGCCTTGCGGCTTGCTCTGGCAACCGGCGAGCGCCAGCAGGGCGACGAACGCCATCGTCAGCAGTGAAAAACGACCTTTAAACAGTTGCTGTATCATAGTCAAAATCCCTAGTTCAAGTGTTATAGCCGGGGCTCTTATTTATGTATAGCCAGCCGCCAGCCTCCGTTATAACGATGCTTTGCCTGATACATCGCATCGTCAGCTTCGTGCAAAAGACCCTGAGGCGTCGACGCGTGATCAGGGTACAGCGCAATGCCGATACTCAGAGAGGTAATGATCGTCTCGTCGTTCGGTAAAATAACCGGTTGCGTCATGCAATCGATGATGTTGTCGGCGATCTGCAAGACATCTTCCGTGCTGTGCACCGGCGCCAGCAGCACGGCGAATTCATCTCCTCCCAGGCGTGCGACCAGATCGGTTTCGCGCAGCTGCGCGCGAATGCGTCCGGCAATGGTGGTCAGCACCGCATCGCCCGCGGCGTGACCGTAACTGTCGTTCACTTCCTTGAAGCGATCGCCGTCGATAAACAGCACCGCCAATTTCGCCGGCGGCGCAATATCGCCCAGGGCGCGGCTCAGCCGGCCTTCGAAGAAGGCGCGGTTCGGCAAGCCGGTCAGGCTGTCGTGCGTTGCCCGGTGAGCCAGCGAGTCGTTTTCCTGCTTCAGATGGGCCTGCCAGGCCTCCAGTTCATCGAGCAAGCCATTGAAATCATTGCTGAGCTCATGCAGCTCGGCGATCGGCGCCGAGGGCACCCGCAGGCCGAAGGTGCGATCTCGCCGCACCGCATGCGCCACGTTGGCGATGTCGTCCAACGAACTGACGATGCCGACCAGCATGCGGCGCGACAACACCAGGGCGCACAGGGTACTGAGCACCATGCAGGCGATCATGCCGACCAGCCCGCGCAACAGGAAACGCAACAGGCTGCCGCCGTTGCCGCTCAGCCAGACCTGGCCGACCTGTTTGCCCTCGTGGGAGATAGGCAGGATGACCGGCTCGGGCAGCGCCCAGTGGGCGATAACCTGCTCCATGCCGTGCAGCGGGCCATCTTTGGGACGATGCCAACTGACCAGCACGTCACCGGCGTTGTTCAGAATTTTGGCCTCCGACACCTCTTCTTTGGCGGCGATCAGCACCATCGCTTCGCGAATGTAGGGGCGATCGCCAAACACCACTGCCGCTTCAACCGTATAGCTGATGGAGCGCGCGATCAGGTGCAGGTTGTGGTTGGCATAGGCGCGCAGCGCGAACAGCGCCACCAGCGTCAGAAAGATGCCGGCGGTGCCGACGGCGATCAACGCCAGCCCAAGATGCACCCGCTGCAGCACCCGGCCCAACGTCGGGCGCGCATTGCCGGAACGGTTTCTACGCAACAGCCTCATAGCGGCGGCGCCTGTTTGCGCGCCAGCTGCAGCACGTTGGGGTGAACGCGCACGCCGCTGCGCGCCAGGGCGTCCAGGTTGACCTTGAAGCCGGCCTGGTCGCCGTTGATCTGCAGGCAAAATGCGCTGCCGGCGGAGCATTCGCTATCGTTCTCGCTGATGCTGAGAATGGAGTTGCCGGAAATGCGCTGCATGAAATTTTGTCTCTGCGCGGCGTTGATGTTCCCTAAATAGATGACATCGCAGCCGGTACTCAGCGTCGGGCTGTCGAACGGCACGCGTTCGGTTTTAATCGGACGCGGCGCGCTGAGCAGGATCGGATCGAACAGCCCCTCGGCATACTGGGTGGGTGCGGTCACGCACAACCGGATCGGATTGGGTTCACGTGACCAGCGGGCGTAGCTGATGATGCCTACCACCACGGTCGTCACGGCGTGCGTGCGCTGTTGATAGGGATCATCGGCGGCGCGCGCAGGCCCGGGCAACGTCAGCAGCGCCAACAAAACGATCAGCAACAGGCGGCCGATATTCAGGCGTGCGGCAAGGAAGCCCGGCACGGGGCTTTTTGCGCAACGCATCGTTATCGCGGTATTACTCGCCATCTTCACCCGCCATTCCGGCCTGATCCACCGCCCGCAGGCCGTGGCCCGACAAGTAAAAATCCGGCCCGCTTGAAGGGACAATCGTTTTGCTGAAAGCTGTCAGTCGCACTGCCTAATGAACACTATCTACCCATAATTGGCGCGGATTGTATTATAAGATGTCTTCGTTGGGCGCTTTATGTGCTGTTTTCTCGGAATTATCCTACTTATTTTTGATAGTATAAAAATGCCCTCTCGGGTTTGCCACCGCTTTTCTGCAAAGTTGGCGCGTTTGGCCAGCTGTCAGGCGATTTGCGCAACGTCGGCGCTATCTCTTAAATGCAATAATGTGATAACTAATAATTAGAAAGTATTTTACTTTTCCAATAAACGCCGTTGCGGCTAATAAAAATCCGGCCGGCGATAATATCTCGCCGCCCTGATTTGTCAGCCAAAGTAAACGTTTTTTACCTGGCTCCGATCATGGCGATACACTTCTTCTTCTACAGTATTGAATGGATGAGCGATTGCGCTGTCTATGGTAGATATCTGCGTCCGGGCCGTGCGCCCGGTTTTATTTTGTTCTGCGGCGCCGTGGCGCGGCGGTTACCGGGGAGCTGGGTGGCTCCCGCGGCACAATCAGTGAGGAAAGAGCGAGGATGGTCAAGGTGGACAAGCGACGGCTGTTGGCGATGGGGCTGTGCCTGACGGCGTTTTCCGGCGCGGCGCTGGCGGATTCTCTGGATGCGCAACGTCAGCGCTACCAGCAGATCAAGCAGGCGTGGGACGGCAATCAGATGGACGTGGTGGCGCAGCTGATGCCGACGCTGCGCGATTACCCGCTTTATCCTTATCTGGAATACCGCGAGCTGACTCAGGATCTGAGTCAGGCGGGGTTCTCCGAAGTGAACGACTTTATCAAACGCAACCCGACGCTGCCGCCGGCGAAATCGCTGGCGCCGCGCTTCGTCAATGAACTGGCGCGGCGCGAAGATTGGCGCACCCTGCTGGCCTTCAGCCCGCAGCCGCCCAAACCGGTGGCGGCGCGCTGCAACTATTACTACGCCAAATGGGCTACCGGCGACCAGCAGGCGGCCTGGAGCGGCGCCGACGAGCTGTGGCTGAACGGCAAAACGCTGCCGGGCGCCTGCGATCGGCTGTTCAGCGTCTGGCGCGGCGCAGGCAAGCAAACGCCGCTCGATATTCTGGCGCGCATGAAGCTGGCGCTGAAAGAGGGCAACAGCTCGCTGGTCAGCAACCTCTACAGCCAACTGCCGGCCGACTATCAAACCATGGGCAACGCTCTGGTGCGCTTGCAAAACGATCCGACCACCGTGGAAGCCTTCGCCCGCAGCGTAGGGCCGACCGACTTTACCCGTGCCGCCACCGGCATCGCCTTTGAGCGCCTGGCGCGGCAGGATGTGGAAAACGCGCGGGCGATGATCCCGACGCTCGCGCGGCTGCAGAAAATGAGCGACGAGGAGCGGCTGGGGCTGGAAGAGGCGGTGGCCTGGCGCCTGATGGGCAGCGACGCTACCTATGAACAGGCGCAGTGGCGCGATCAGGTGATTCTGCGCAGCCGTTCGCCTTCGCTGCTGGAGCGCAGGGTGCGCATGGCGCTGGGCAACGGCGATCGGCAGGGCGTCGCGACCTGGCTGGCTCGCTTGCCGGAAGAATCGCGTAACAAGGATGAGTGGCGCTACTGGCGCGCCAGTCAGCTGATGGACGAAGGCAAACGCGCCGAAGGCGAGGAGATGTTGCGCAACCTGATGACCGAACGCGGCTTCTATCCGATGGTGGCGGCGCAGAAGCTGAACGCAACCTATCCGGTGATGGTGGCGGTGGCGGCCAAGCCGCGCGCGTCGCTGACCGACGGGCCGGAAGTGGCCCGAGTGCGCGAGCTGATGTACTGGAATATGGACAACCTGGCCCGCAGCGAGTGGGGTTCCTATGTCGCCAGCCGCAGCCGGCCTGAACAAGAGGCGCTGGCGCGTTACGCCTTTGAGCAAAAATGGGCCGATCTGAGCGTGCAGGCGACCATCGTCGGCAAGCTGTGGGATCATCTGGAAGAGCGTTTCCCGGTCGCCTGGCCGCAGGAGTTCCGCCGCGCCACCGATGACAAAGGGATCACCAGCAGCTATGCGATGGCGATCGCGCGTCAGGAGAGCGCCTGGAATCCGAAGGCGCAGTCGCCGGTCGGCGCCTCCGGCCTGATGCAGGTCATGCCGCGCACCGCGCAGCATACGGTGCAGATGTACAATATTCCCGGCTATGTCGGGCCGAGCCAATTGTTCGATCCGCAGACCAACATCACCATCGGCACCAGCTATCTGGAGTCGGTCTATCAGCAGTTCGGCCGCAACCGCATTCTGTCGAGCGCCGCTTATAACGCCGGCCCGTCGCGAGTGAACACCTGGTTGGGCAACAGCGCGGGGCGGATCGATCCGGTAGCGTTCATCGAAAGCATTCCGTTCTCGGAAACCCGCGGCTACGTCAAGAACGTGCTGGCTTACGATGCGTTTTACCGCTATCTGACGCACCGGCCGGCCAAGGTGCTGACCGACGCCGAGTGGCAGAGACGTTATTGATTTTGACGGCCCTATGGTATGCTGCTGTACTAGTTAAATAGTATGGTGGCTGCCATGACGCAATTATCGTTAAACGACCCCGCTCTTTCAGAACAAGGCAATGAGGATTGGCTGCGCTTCGTCGCGCTGCTGCAGAATTCGTTTGCGCAAGAACTGCATCAACCGCTGTTGCAATTGATGCTGACGCCGGACGAGCGCACCGCGCTGGGCACCCGGGTGCGGATCATTCAGGAATTGATGCGCGGCGAGATGAGCCAGCGCGAGCTGAAAAATGAACTGGGCGCGGGGATCGCCACCATCACCCGCGGTTCTAACAGCCTGAAAGCGGCTTCACCCGCGCTGAAACAGTGGCTTGAGCAGCAGCTGCTGCATGACGCGCCCTAGCAGACTCTGCGTTATTGCTGATAGATGGCGTTGTGGAACGGCACCAGCGCCAGCAGCAGCGCCTGATGATAAACGCTGGTGCGGCTCAGCCGGCCGTCGGTGAAGACGCCGATGGCGCCGCCCTGGCGCTTCACCTCGGCGTTGCCGGTGATCGTCGCCATTTCGCTGCCCAATTCGCGGCCTTCGCGAATACCTTGTAAGATGACTTCCGGCAGCATCAGGCTCGCCGAGCGGGATTCGCCGCGGATGGACGGGTTCTCGATGGTCATCCAGGCGAAGGTCATATTCTCTTCAATCCCGGCTTCCACGCCGACCCAAAAATCGGCCTCGGGCCTGACCTGGCGCGCTTCCATCACGCGTTGACGCGCACCGGTGCGCGTTTCGTGATTGCCTATCGGCTGCAGCGAAACGCCGCTGGCGACGTCGACGGGTTCAATGCGGTATTGGCCTGCGCCGAAGACGTCATCGAAGGCCAATTGAATAGCCTTGATCTTTGCCGGGTTGGTAGTTGCAGCGACAACATGGTACATAACGGGTTTGATATCCTTCTGGCCGATACGCCGGGCAGCGGCAAAAGCGCCGCCGGGCCGGGGATAAACGCAAATTTCACGCAGTATAACGGAAAACAAAAATGTTACAGGTATACCTCGTTCGCCACGGCGAAACGGAATGGAACGCGGCTCGCCGCATCCAGGGTCAGTCCGACAGCCCGTTAACCGCCATGGGGGAACACCAGGCCCGTCTGGTCGCCAGGCGCGTCAGCAAAGAAGGCATTACGCATATCATTACCAGCGACCTGGGGCGCACGCGCCGCACCGCGCAGATCATCGCCGAAGCCTGTGGCTGCGAAGTGATTGGCGATCCGCGTTTGCGTGAGCTGCACATGGGGGTTCTGGAAGAACGCCTGATCGACAGTTTGACGCCGCAGGAAGAACAGTGGCGCAAACAGATGGTCGATGGTACTCCTGACGGCCGTATCCCTCAAGGCGAATCCATGGAGGAGCTGGGCGAGCGCATGCGCGCCGCGCTGGAGAGCTGCCTGATGCTGCCGGAGGGCAGCAAGCCGCTGCTCGTCAGCCATGGCATCGCGTTGGGGTGTTTGATCAGTACGGTGCTCGGGCTGCCGGCCTATGCGGAACGTCGCCTGCGCTTGCGCAACTGCTCACTGTCGCGCGTCGATCACCAGCAGAGCCCGTGGCTGGCTTCCGGCTGGATCGTCGAAACGGCGGGCGATGTCACGCATCTGGACATGCCCGCGTTGGACGAACTGCAGCGTTAACGTCGAATCGGGATCAGGTAATCGCACTTGATCTCGGTAGGCGCCTGATGCGGACGGCGCTCGCCTTTCGGGTAGAAGCGCTCGATGTCGTGCCCTTTGCGGCGCGTCAGTTTGAGCTCCGGCAGGCAAGTGCCGTAGACCGTCAGGATAAAGTCCTGCAGGCCTCCGATGGGCCCTTCATAGCTGAACATTGCAAATTCGCCGCCCGGCAGCACCAGCGGTTGAACTTCCTGCACTTTATCAGGCACCTGATCCGGCTCCAGCGCCGTGGTGTACAGCACTTCCTGTTCGTCGTCCTTCTCCTGGCTCGGACGCGAGTGGTGCAACCCGTACAGCACCGGCGGCAAGGTTTCGACTTCGCCGAGGAACTGGCGCCAGAACTGCGAGCGCAGTTCGGTGCGCACGGTGGTGATCTGTTCCAGCGTGCAGGAGTAGCTTTGGGTCAGGCCGACCAGATGCTTATCCGGCAACGAGAGGAACTCGGGCTGCGGCAGAGTGAAGGCCCCCAGACGGATCGGCGGGCAGATGCCGAACGCGTTCCAGTCTTCGGCGCGGCGGTACAGCGCCGGCGTTTGCGCAAACTGTTTCTTGAAGGCGCGCGTGAAGGTCTGCTGCGAGTCGAAGCGATATTGCAGAGCGATATCCAAAATCGGCCGGCTGGTCAGGCGCAGCGCGACGGCGGCCTTGGACAGCCTTCTTGCCCGGATGTAAGCACCGATGGCATTACCGGTAATATCTTTGAACATCCGTTGCAGGTGCCATTTGGAGTAGCCGGCCTTGGCCGCCACGTTATCCAGCGACAAGGGTTGGTCCAAATGGCTTTCCAGCCAGCTAAGCAGATCACGAATGATACCGGCTTGATCCATAGATCTTCCTCGTAAAGCTTGGGGGTAGGAACCCGAACTGTTGATTCGTCACGCTGGTGCTGCGCTATCAGACCGATCCATGAGCCATTATGCGTTGCACTCTTTGCCTCTGCTGCGCATGCCGCGCCAGAGTTGGATTGGGGTACACCGTAGTGGGCGCAAAGAAATAACGACGCCGCATCATAGCAATTTTTTTCCTCCGCGACTCTCAAAGATTTTTGTCACGCTCTGTGCTAAAACGGACGGTGCGGACCCGTAAAAACCCGATTCCGTGAGCTTAGACATAAATAATGGTGATCGCCGAGCCCATTTTCGCGGCAAGGTTATATCGGAGTTAAGTAAATGAAAAAAAGCTGGATATTTTTATTCGGTTTGGTTTGCGCAACCGTGGGAAGCGCACAGGCGGAGCAAGTGGGTTCCGTTGATACGGTGTTTAAATTGTTGGGGCCGGACCACAAAATCGTGGTCGAAGCGTTCGACGATCCGGATGTTAAAAATGTAACTTGTTATATCAGCCGCGCCAAAACCGGCGGCATCAAAGGCGGGCTGGGGCTGGCGGAAGATACCGCCGACGCGGCCATTTCCTGCCAGCAGGTCGGGCCTATCGAGCTGAGCGACAAGATCAAAAACGGCAAGGCGGAAGGCGATGTGGTGTTCCAGAAACGCACGTCGCTGGTGTTCAAGAAGCTGCAGGTGGTGCGCTTCTACGACGCCAAACGCAATTCGCTGATCTACCTGAGCTACTCCGACAAGGTGATCGACGGCTCGCCGAAGAATGCGCTGAGCGCGGTGCCGATCATGCCGTGGGCTGAGGCAAAATAAAAAAACGGGGTTCAGCATGCTGAACCCCGTTTTCATGACGGCAGGCTGGAGTTACTCTTCCAGATCGCCGCAGAAGCGGTAGCCTTCGCCGTGGATGGTGGCGATGATTTCCGGCGTGTCCGGCGTCGATTCGAAGTGCTTGCGAATGCGACGGATGGTGACGTCCACGGTGCGGTCATGCGGCTTCAGCTCGCGGCCGGTCATCTTCTTCAGCAGTTCGCCGCGGGACTGGATCTTGCCCGGGTTTTCGCAGAAGTGCAGCATGGCGCGGAATTCGCTGCGCGGCAGCTTGTACTGTTCGCCGGCCGGGCTGATCAAAGAGCGGCTGTTGATGTCCAGCTCCCACCCGTTGAACTTGTAGCTCTCGACCAGGCGGCGCTCTTCGCCGAGGCTGCCCAGATTCATGGTGCGCGACAGCAGGTTGCGCGCGCGGATGGTCAGCTCACGCGGGTTGAACGGTTTGGTGATGTAATCGTCGGCGCCGATTTCCAGGCCGAGGATTTTATCCACCTCGTTATCGCGGCCGGTCAGGAACATCAAGGCGACGCTGGCCTGTTCACGCAGTTCGCGCGCCAACAGCAGGCCGTTTTTGCCTGGCAGATTGATGTCCATGATGACCAGATTGATATCATTTTCAGACAGGATATTGTGCATCTCTGCACCATCATTGGCTTCATGAACAATGTAGCCTTCCGCCTCGAAAATGCTCTTCAGGGTGTTACGAGTGACTAACTCGTCTTCGACAATCAGAATGTGCGGGGTCTGCATATTTGCTACCTAAAATTGCCAACAAAATAGAAAATAGGAAGTACAGAAGTCTCTGTTTTCTTAGAGGAGGGCAGAGATAGCGCCACGTTCCCTCTCAGCAAATGACTAAAGTACGTAAACTCGTTCTTGATGCACTTTCCATCTCATGTCAACAAGATCGCTAGCCTGGTGGGGATGCCGTTCCCTACAACCCCTTGGGTGCCAAAACGGCGCATATCCTAACCCCATTAACAGCAATATAACAGCGCGTGCCGAATTCATCACCCAACAAAACTACGCTTTGTTGACATATATCAAATTCAATTGTAGCACGTTAACAGATTTGTGAAAAACACTTACAGAAATGCCAGTTTAAGTCACAGAACCTCAAATTCTGTGAACGATTCAGCATTATCCGGCCCGATAGGATACAATTATTCGCTTATTGATCATCGCGTTTTTTTAACTCATTGATAAATAAATGCAGTAAAACATAAGCATGAATAATGACTATTACGACAGGTTTATTAGCTCAACGAGCCGTTTAATCTTGTTTGTTGCTATTAACGCGTTTATTGTTACGCAATTGTAAATACATGCGGGCGCTGCGCTATCGTCAAAAATGCAGGCCCGCCTTCGGTGGAAGAATGATGCAGATTCATATTGTTCTAGTGGCTCCGGCGCGGCCGGAAAACGTCGGCGCGGCGGCGCGCGCGATGAAAACCATGGGTTTCGCTTCGTTGCGCATTGTCGACAGCGAGGCGCATCTGCAGCCGGCGGCGCGCTGGGTGGCACATGGGGCCGGCGAGATCCTCGACGGCGTGCAAACGTTCGCCACGCTGGAACAGGCGCTGGCGGATGTGGATTTCACCGTCGCCACCACCGCCCGCAGTCGCGCGCGTTTTCACTACTACTGCACGCCGCCTGAGCTGCTGGAACAGCTGAGTGAGCGTAAGCAGTGGGTCGGCCAGGCCGCGCTGGTATTCGGCCGCGAGGATTCCGGTCTGACCAACGAAGAGCTGGCGCTGGCGGATTTGCTGACCGGCGTGCCGATGCAGGCGGATTATCCGTCGCTCAATCTGGGCCAGGCGGTGATGGTGTACTGCTACCAGTTGGCGAGCCTGATGGGCGTCAACGCCGCGCCGCAAGAGGCTGCGGCGCCTGAAGGGCAACTCAGGGCGTTGCGCCACCGCGCCGATGCTTTGTTGGATGCCCTGGAGGTCGGCGATGACCAAAAATTGCGCGACTGGCTGCACCAGCGCCTCGGTGCGTTGCCGCAGCGAGATACGGCGATGCTGCATACGCTGCTGCACGACATCGAAAAAAAACTCGCCAAGTGATAGCGGCTCCAGCAGGCGGTTACTCAGTGTGATCCACTATTAAACCGGCTTTAGGTTGTTTTTTTGTTCTGTCATTTTGCTTTTCACCTGTTGCATCGCGCATTACCGCCGCTGAACGGAAAATAAGCAAAAAAAAGAAATCGTTTGACTTGGGATAGCGATTGCTTTAACCAATAGAGGGGACAGAGTATTTCATGAGACAGACAGACAACATGCGCAATATCAGCCTGACTACCACAATTATTACCACCACCGATACCACAGGTAACGGGGCGGGCTGACGCGCACAGGAAACACAGAAAAAAGCCCGCACCTAATCAGTGCGGGCTTTTTTTTCGGCTTAAATTCGGAGAGATCACAAATGCGAGTGCTGAAATTTGGCGGAACCTCGGTAGCGAATGCGGAACGTTTTCTGCGCGTCGCCGACATCATGGAGAGTAACGCGCGTCAGGGACAGGTAGCCACGGTCTTGTCCGCCCCCGCAAAGATCACCAACCATCTGGTGGCGATGATCGACAAAACGGTGGCGGGCCAGGACATTCTGCCGAATATGAGCGACGCCGAGCGGATCTTTGCCGACCTGCTGAGCGGGCTGGCGCAGGCGCTGCCGGGCTTTGAATACGATCGTTTGAAAGGCGTGGTCGATCAGGAATTCGCGCAGCTCAAACAGGTGCTGCATGGCGTCTCGCTGCTGGGGCAGTGCCCGGACAGCGTGAATGCGGCGATCATCTGCCGCGGCGAAAAGCTCTCCATCGCCATCATGGAAGGGGTGTTCCGCGCCAAAGGCTATCCGGTCACGGTGATTAACCCGGTGGAGAAACTGCTGGCGCAGGGCCACTACCTGGAGTCCACCGTGGACATCGCCGAGTCTACGCTGCGCATCGCCGCCGCGGCGATCCCGGCCGATCACATCGTGCTGATGGCCGGTTTCACCGCCGGTAATGACAAGGGCGAGCTGGTGGTGCTGGGCCGCAACGGCTCCGACTATTCCGCCGCGGTGCTGGCCGCCTGCCTGCGCGCCGACTGTTGCGAGATCTGGACCGACGTCGACGGCGTTTATACCTGCGATCCGCGCACCGTGCCGGACGCCAGGTTACTGAAATCGATGTCGTACCAGGAAGCGATGGAGCTTTCCTATTTCGGCGCCAAAGTGTTACACCCCCGCACCATCACTCCGATTGCCCAGTTCCAAATCCCTTGCCTGATTAAAAACACCTCCAACCCGCAGGCCCCCGGCACGCTGATCGGCAAAGACAGCACCGATGCCGATATGCCGGTGAAGGGCATCACCAACCTGAACAACATGGCGATGATCAACGTCTCCGGCCCGGGCATGAAAGGCATGGTCGGCATGGCCGCACGGGTCTTCGCCGTGATGTCGCGCGCCGGCATTTCGGTGGTGCTGATCACCCAATCCTCTTCCGAATACAGCATCAGCTTCTGTGTGCCGCAGGGTGAACTGCAGCGTGCTCGTCGCGCGCTGGAAGAGGAGTTCTATCTGGAGCTGAAAGACGGCGTGCTGGATCCGCTGGACGTGATGGAACGCCTGGCGATCATCTCGGTGGTCGGCGACGGCATGCGCACCCTGCGCGGCATTTCCGCACGCTTCTTCTCCGCGCTGGCGCGCGCCAACATCAATATCGTCGCCATCGCCCAAGGTTCTTCCGAACGTTCCATTTCGGTGGTGGTCAGCAATGATTCCGCCACCACCGGCGTGCGCGTCAGCCACCAGATGCTGTTCAACACCGATCAGGTGATCGAAGTGTTCGTCATCGGCGTCGGCGGCGTCGGCGGGGCGCTGATCGAGCAGATCTATCGCCAGCAGCCGTGGCTGAAGCAAAAACATATCGATCTGCGGGTGTGCGGCATCGCCAACTCGCGCGTGATGCTGACCAATGTGCACGGCATCGCGCTGGACAGCTGGCGCGACGAGCTGGCCGGCGCGCAGGAGCCGTTCAATCTCGGTCGTCTGATCCGGCTGGTGAAGGAATATCACCTGCTGAACCCGGTGATCGTCGACTGTACCTCCAGTCAGGCGGTGGCCGATCAGTACGTGGACTTCCTGGCGGACGGCTTCCATGTGGTGACGCCGAACAAAAAGGCCAACACCTCGTCGATGAACTATTATCAGCAGCTGCGCGCGGCCGCCGCCGGTTCGCATCGCAAGTTCCTGTACGACACCAACGTCGGCGCCGGTCTGCCGGTGATTGAGAACCTGCAAAATCTGCTGAACGCCGGTGATGAACTGGTACGTTTCTCCGGCATCCTGTCCGGCTCGCTGTCCTTTATCTTCGGCAAGCTGGACGAAGGGCTGTCGCTGTCGGCGGCGACCCTGCAGGCCCGGGCCAACGGCTACACCGAGCCGGATCCGCGCGACGATCTGTCCGGGATGGATGTGGCGCGTAAGCTGCTGATCCTGGCGCGCGAGGCCGGTTATAAACTGGAACTGAGCGATATCGAGGTCGAGCCGGTGCTGCCGCCGTCCTTTGACGCGTCGGGCGACGTGGACACCTTCCTGGCGCGGTTGCCGGAGCTGGATAAAGAGTTCGCGCGCAACGTGGCCAACGCCGCCGAGCAAGGCAAGGTGCTGCGCTATGTCGGCCTGATCGACGAAGGGCGCTGCAAGGTGCGCATTGAGGCGGTGGACGGCAACGATCCGTTGTATAAAGTGAAGAACGGCGAGAACGCGCTGGCCTTCTACAGCCGCTACTATCAGCCGTTGCCGCTGGTGCTGCGCGGCTACGGCGCCGGTAACGATGTGACTGCAGCGGGCGTATTCGCCGATCTGCTGCGCACACTGTCATGGAAGTTGGGAGTTTAATATGGTTAAGGTGTATGCACCGGCCTCGATCGGCAACGTCAGCGTCGGTTTCGACGTGCTGGGCGCGGCGGTTTCGCCGATCGACGGCACGCTGCTGGGCGACTGCGTCAGCGTCGAAGCCGCCGAGACGTTCAGTTTGCAGAATGCCGGGCGCTTCGTCAGTAAGCTGCCGGCCGAGCCGAAAGAGAACATCGTTTATCAATGCTGGGAGCGCTTCTGCCAGGAGATCGGCCGCGAAGTGCCGGTGGCGATGCGTTTGGAAAAGAACATGCCGATCGGATCGGGGCTGGGTTCCAGCGCCTGTTCGGTGGTCGCCGGGCTGATGGCGATGAACGAATTCTGCGATCGCCCGTTGGATAAGACGACGCTGCTCGGCCTGATGGGCGAGCTGGAAGGGCGCATTTCCGGCAGCGTGCATTACGACAACGTGGCGCCTTGCTATCTGGGCGGCCTGCAGCTGATGCTGGAAGAAGAAGGCATTATCAGCCAGGAGGTGCCGTGCTTTGACGACTGGCTGTGGGTTATGGCCTATCCGGGCATCAAAGTGTCCACCGCCGAAGCGCGCGCCATTTTACCCGCACAATACCGTCGTCAGGATTGCATCAGCCATGGCCGCTATCTGGCCGGCTTTATTCACGCCTGCCATACCCGGCAGCCGCAGCTGGCCGCCAAATTGATGCAGGACGTGATCGCCGAACCGTACCGCACCCGGCTGCTGCCGGGCTTCGCCGAAGCGCGCAAGGCGGCGCAGGAGATCGGCGCGTTGGCCTGCGGCATCTCCGGCTCTGGCCCGACGCTGTTCGCCGTCTGCAACGACGGCGCCACCGCGCAACGCATGGCCGCCTGGCTGCAACAACACTATCTGCAAAACGACGAAGGTTTTGTTCATATTTGCCGTCTGGATACCGCAGGCGCTCGACTACTGGGATAACGCATGAAACTGTACAACCTTAAGGATCACAACGAGCAGGTCAGCTTCGCGCAGGCGATCAAACAAGGCCTGGGCAAGCAACAGGGGCTGTTCTTCCCGCTGGAGCTGCCGGAGTTCGAACTGACCGAAATCGACCACCTGCTGGAACAGGATTTTGTCACCCGCAGCAGCCGCATTCTGTCGGCCTTTATCGGCGAAGAGGTGCCGGAAGCGGCGCTGAAGAAACGCGTGCAGGCCGCCTTTGAGTTCCCGGCGCCGGTGGCGAAAGTGACCGATGACGTCTCCTGCCTGGAGCTGTTCCACGGCCCGACGCTGGCGTTCAAAGACTTCGGCGGCCGCTTTATGGCGCAGATGCTGGCGGAAGTGGCCGGCGAGCAGCCGGTGACCATTCTGACCGCCACCTCCGGCGACACCGGCGCCGCCGTGGCGCACGCCTTCTACGGCCTGAAAAACGTGCGGGTGGTGATCCTGTATCCGCAGGGCAAAATCAGCCCGCTGCAGGAAAAGCTGTTCTGCACCCTGGGCGGCAACATTCACACCGTGGCGATCGACGGTGACTTCGATGCTTGTCAGGCGCTGGTGAAGCAGGCGTTCGACGATCAGGAATTGAAAGACGCGCTGCACCTGAACTCGGCCAACTCGATTAACATCAGCCGTTTGCTGGCGCAGATTTGCTACTACTTCGAAGCGGTGGCGCAGCTGCCGCAGGAAGCGCGCAATCAACTGGTGATTTCGGTGCCGAGCGGCAACTTCGGCGATCTGACCGCCGGGCTGCTGGCCAAATCGCTGGGCCTGCCGGTGAAGCGCTTCATCGCCGCCACCAACGCCAACGACACCGTGCCGCGCTTCCTGACCAGCGGCCAGTGGCAGCCGCACGCTACGGTCGCGACGCTGTCCAACGCCATGGACGTCAGCCAGCCGAACAACTGGCCGCGCGTGGAAGAGCTGTTCCGTCGCAAGGTCTGGCAGTTGAAAGAGCTGGGTCACGCGGCGGTCAGCGACGAGACCACCAAAGACACGATGCGTGAGCTGGCCGAGCTGGGCTATATCTCCGAACCGCACGCGGCCATCGCCTACCGTGCGCTGCGTGACCAATTGCAGGAAGGGGAGTTCGGCCTGTTCCTCGGCACCGCGCATCCGGCCAAGTTTAAAGAGAGTGTGGAAGCGATACTCGGCCAAGAGCTGCCGTTGCCGAAAGCGCTGGCGCTGCGGGCTGAGCTGCCGTTGCTGTCGTACACGCTGCCGGCCAACTTCGGCGAGCTGCGCAAGTTCCTGATGGGGCTGCCGGCCTGAAGTTCGGCAGGGTAAAATGCGAAAAGCCGTCTTGCGACGGCTTTTTTTTATGCCTGCTCCGGGCGTTTGAACACCAGTTCATTGCCTTGCGAAGCGGCTTCGTCGAAGGCGTAGCCTTCCAGGTTGAAGTCCGCCAGCTGCTCGCTGCGCGTCAGGCGGTTTTTGATGATAAAGCGGCTCATCAACCCGCGCGCTTTCTTGGCGTAGAAGCTGATGACCTTGAACTTGCCGTTCTTCTCGTCGAGGAACACCGGTTTGATCAGCGAGCCGTGCAGCTTGGCCGGCTTCACCGCTTTGAAATACTCGTCTGACGCCAGGTTGACCACCACGTCGTCGCCCTGTTGCTCCAGCGCTTCGTTGAGCTTTTTGGTGATCTGATCGCCCCAGAAGCTGTACAGATCTTTGCCCTTCGGGTTTTCCAGCTTGATGCCCATCTCCAGCCGGTACGGCATCATCAGATCGAGCGGGCGCAGTACGCCATACAGGCCGGACAGCATGCGCAGATGCTGCTGGGCGAAGTCGAAATCGGCTTCGTTGAAGTCCTGCGCCTGCAGGCCGGTATATACGTCGCCCTTGAACGCCAGCAGCGCCTGACGGGCGTTGTCCGGGGTAAATGTCGGTTGCCATTCGCTAAAGCGCGCGGCGTTCAGCCCGGCCAGCTTGTCGCTGATGCTCATCAGGCTGGCGATTTGCGCCGGCGTCAGCTCGCGGCAAATGTTGATAAGCTGCTTAGACTTGTTCAGCAGTTCGGGCTGCGTGAAGCGTTTTGTCGCCAGCGGGCTGTCGTAATCGAGCGTTTTTGCAGGTGAAATAATAACGAGCATGGCCAGATCCTGTTTATCCAAGTGCGCATACTGTAGCAAAAAGCGCGGGAAAAAGGGGCTATCGGTCCAATAGGCGGGGCGCGCATCGCACGCGCCCCGGAATACTCAGCGCGGCGGCTGCTTGTCGTCCCACACGCCCGGCTCCAGCTGCGATTTCAGCTCCGGGTAACGGTTGGCGTCGAAGGTCGGCAGCTTGCCCAGGCGGCGCTGGCGATGGTAGTCGTCGGCCAGCTTCAGCGCGACCCGCGACAGCAGCAAGATAGCCGTCAGGTTGGTGATCGCCATCAGCGCCATGGAGGTATCCGCCATTTTCCACACCAGCGGCAGCTCCGCCAGCGCGCCGAACATCACCATGCCCAGCGCCACGCAGCGGAAAATCAACAGGCCGCCTGGGTGGTTGTGCTCGAGGAACACCAGGTTGCTCTCGGCATAAGCGTAGTTGGCGATGATCGACGTAAAGGCGAAGAAGAAGATGGCGATGGCGACGAACGGAGTCCCCCAACTGCCGACGGCGGTCGACAGCGCGCGCTGGGTCAGATCGATGCCGCTGATGCTGTCGGTCGGCTGATCGAGAATGCCGGAAGAGAGGATGATCGCCGCGGTGGCGCTGCAGATGACGATGGTGTCGATAAATACCCCGAGCATCTGCACGTAGCCCTGTGAAGCGGGATGCGGCGGATAAGGCGAGGCGGACGCCGCCGCGTTGGGCGCCGATCCCATGCCGGCTTCATTGGAGAACAGGCCGCGCTGCACGCCCTGGGTCATCGCCTGGGAGATACCGTAACCGACGGCGCCGGCCGCGGCTTCCTGCAGGCCGAAGGCGCTTTTGAAGATCAGCGTCAGGATCGCCGGCATGTGCTCGATGTTATGGCCAATCACCCAGAGAGCCAGCAGCAGGTAGGCGCCGGCCATCAGCGGCACCACCAGCTCGGCCACTTTGGCGATGGAGCGGATGCCGCCGAAGATCACCACGCCGCTCAGCAGCACCAGGCCAATACCGACGTGCAGCGGCTGTAAATGGAAGGCGACGGCGGAGGCCTGCGCGATGGAGTTGGCCTGTACGGCGTTGAACACCAGGCCGAAAGCGATGATCAGGAAAATGGAGAACAGCACGCCCATCCAGCGCATGCCGAGTCCCTTTTCCATGTAATAGGCTGGGCCGCCGCGGTAGTTGCCGTTGTCGTCTTTGGTTTTGTAGAGCTGAGCCAGCGAGCTCTCCACAAATGACGTGGCCATGCCGATAAACGCCACCACCCACATCCAGAAGATGGCGCCGGGGCCGCCGGCGGTCAGGGCAATGGCGACGCCGGTCAGGTTGCCGGTGCCGACGCGCGCCGCCAGCGTGGTGCACAGCGCCTGGAAAGAGGAGATGCCGGCGCTGTCGCTTTTATTGCTGTTTTTCAACACCGAGAACATGTGGCTGAAGTGGCGGAGCTGGATAAAACGGGTGCGCAGCGTGAAGTAAATGCCGGTGCCGAGCAGCAGATAAATCAGCACCGACCCCCACAAAATGTTGTTTATAAAATTCATCAGGTCCGTCAAGGGATCCCTCCTCCTTATCGAAATGTCATGCGCACCTGGCAGCATCCACCGCAGGTGAGAAATATTGGCCTATTTTTTACAAGAGCTTAGCTGGAATCGGTCCGGCGTCAGGCGATTAAGATTTTTCGCAGATTGGCGGACGAATTGCATCAATTTTTTCGAATTTAACATAATTTATTCGGGCAATAGCACGTTATTGCCTTTCCATCCGCTCGGTAATGGCGAAAGATATCGGCGTAAACGGTTGCTCGCCCAAGGATAAAACAGATGCTTGCGCGCCGCGGTTTTCCAGCCTTGCGCCGGGCTTGGCGCATGTTATTATCAGGGCAGGGCATGGTTGAACAATGCCAAAAGTTCATGCACAAACGATGAGATAATGCCAACATGACCGACAAATTAACTTCCCTGCGCCAGCTGACTACAGTGGTTGCAGATACGGGTGATATCGCGGCAATGAAGCTGTATCAACCGCAGGACGCCACAACCAACCCTTCGCTGATCCTCAATGCAGCCCAAATTCCTGAATACCGCAAACTGATTGACGAAGCCATCGCCTGGGCGCGCGGCCAGAGCAGCGATCGCGAGCAGCAGATCGCCGACGCCGCCGACAAGCTGGCGGTCAACATCGGTCTGGAGATCCTCAAACTGGTTCCGGGCCGCATCTCCACCGAGGTTGACGCGCGTCTGTCTTACGACACCGTCGCCAGCGTGGCCAAGGCCAAGCGCCTGATCAAGCTGTACAACGAAGCCGGCATCAGCAACGATCGCATTCTGATCAAACTGGCCTCGACCTGGCAGGGCATCCGCGCGGCGGAGCAGCTGGAGAAAGAAGGCATCAACTGTAACCTGACGCTGCTGTTCTCCTTCGCTCAGGCTCGCGCCTGCGCCGAAGCCGGCGTTTACCTGATCTCGCCGTTCGTCGGCCGTATCCTCGATTGGTACAAAGCCAACGGCGACAAGAAAGAGTTCGCGCCGCACGAAGATCCGGGCGTGATCTCCGTGACCGAGATTTACCAGTACTACAAACAACACGGTTACAACACCGTAGTGATGGGCGCCAGCTTCCGCAACGTTGGCGAAATCATCGAGCTGGCCGGCTGCGACCGCCTGACCATCGCCCCTGCGCTGCTGAAAGAGCTGGCGGAGAGCGAAGGCGCGCTGGAGCGCAAACTGTCTTACACCGGTGAAGTGAAGGCGCGTCCTGCCGCACTGACCGAACCTGAGTTCTACTGGCAGCACAACCAGGATCCGATGGCGGTCGAGAAACTGACCGACGGCATCCGCAAGTTCGCCGTAGACCAGGGCAAACTGGAAAAAATGATCGCCGACCTGCTGTAATTCCCGCAGATCGCGCAGTAAAAAGGTGGCTCAGGCCACCTTTTTTTATGCCCGACGCTCCCGCCGGCGGGGGAAGCCCTTATACTCTCGGCAATGACAACAGAACGGGAGACGAACCCGTTCGGACCCCATCAGGCTGTAGAGGTTACGCATGGATATTTTACGTATTGGTTTGGTTTCCGTTTCTGACCGCGCTTCCGGCGGCGTTTACCAGGATAAAGGCATTCCGGCGCTGGAGGAATGGCTGGCCGGCGCGCTGGCGACGCCGTTCAAGCTGGAAACCCGGCTGATCCCCGATGAGCAGACGCAAATTGAACAAACGCTGTGTGAGCTGGTGGACGAAATGGGCTGCCATCTGGTGCTGACCACCGGCGGCACCGGGCCGGCGCGTCGCGACGTCACCCCCGACGCCACTCTGGCGATCGCCGATCGCGTGATGCCCGGTTTCGGCGAGCAAATGCGTCAGATCAGCCTACACTATGTGCCAACGGCAATTCTTTCTCGCCAGGTGGGGGCGATCCGCAAGCAGGCGCTGATCATCAATCTGCCCGGCCAGCCAAAGTCGATCAAGGAAACGCTGGAAGGGGTGAAGGACGAGCAGGGCAATGCGGTGGTGCACGGCATCTTCGCCAGCGTGCCTTATTGCATTCAGTTGCTCGACGGGCCTTATGTCGAAACGCATGCCGCAGTGGTAGCAGCATTTCGGCCAAAGAGCGCGCGTCGCGAGATAAACCTCTAAATTTCAGTAATCTGCGAGATCGGCTTCAGCCCGTTTGGTGTGAAAATAATTTGCCGCTATAGTAAGGATTCTTTTACAGAAAGCCTGCGGCTTTTATTTTTACAGCCTTTACCGACGGTGCCCTATGCCTCACGACACTAATCGCCGGCTGAACCGGCAAGACTACAAAACGCTGACGTTGGCCGCGTTGGGCGGCGCGTTGGAGTTTTACGACTTCATCATCTTCGTGTTCTTCGCCGCCGTGGTCGGCGATCTGTTCTTCCCGGCGGACATGCCGGAATGGCTGCGGCTGGTGCAAACCTTCGGCATTTTCGCCGCCGGCTATCTGGCCCGCCCGCTGGGCGGCATCGTGATGGCGCACTTCGGCGATTTGGTCGGCCGCAAAAAGATGTTTACCCTGAGCATTCTGCTGATGGCGTTGCCGACGCTGGCGATGGGCCTGCTGCCGACCTACGCCAGCATCGGCATCGCCGCGCCGCTGTTGCTGCTGCTGATGCGCGTGCTGCAGGGGGCGGCGATCGGCGGTGAGGTGCCGGGCGCCTGGGTCTTCGTCGCCGAACACGTGCCGCGCCGGCGCATTGGTTTCGCCTGCGGCATGCTGACCGCCGGGCTGACGGTGGGCATCCTGCTGGGATCGGTGGTGGCGACGGTGATCAACACCACGCTTAGCCCGCAGAGCATTGCCGGCGGCGGCTGGCGCATTCCATTCCTGCTTGGCGGCATGTTCGGCCTGGTGGCGATGTACCTGCGCCGCTGGCTGCAGGAAACGCCGATCTTCATCGAGATGCAGGCGCGCAAAGCACTGGCCGAGGAGCTGCCGCTGAAATCGGTGGTGCTCAACCACAAACGGGAAGTGGCGGTGTCGATGCTGCTGACCTGGCTGCTCTCCGCCGGTATCGTGGTGGTGATCCTGATGACCCCGACCTATCTGCAAAAACAGTTCGGCATTGCGCCGGCCCTGACGCTGCAGGCCAACAGCATCGCCACCATCATGCTGATCGCCGGCTGCATCGTCGCCGGTTTGTCGGCCGATCGCTTCGGCGCCAGCAAAACGCTGGTGGTCGGCAGTTTGCTGCTGGCCGGCTGCAGCTGGCTGTTCTATCAGACGGTGGGCGTGCGCCCGGAAATGCTGTTCGCCTGCTATGCGTTGGTGGGTTTCAGCGTAGGCGTGGTGGGGGCCGTGCCGTACGTGATGGTGCGGGCTTTCCCGGCGGAAGTGCGGTTTACCGGCATCTCGTTCTCATATAACGTCTCGTACGCTATTTTTGGCGGTTTAACCCCTATTTTTGTGACGCTGATCATGAAATTAACCCCGTTAGCGCCCGCTTACTATGTGCTGGCGCTGTCGCTAATCGGGCTGCTGCTCGGTGTCTACCTGCATCGCGACCTGAACAGCGAAGCCGGCGAGCGGCGAGCCGGTTCCTACAGCTAAAAAAAAGCCCTGCATTGCAGGGCTTTTTCGTCAGGGGCGGGCGATTACGCCGTGACCGGCGATGCCGCGACGCGGGCCGAGGCCGGTTCGCCAATCGGCAGCACGGTGCGGCCGTATTGCTCGTTGAGCACTTCGGCCATCGCCAGGTAGATGGCGCTGGCGCCGCAGATGATGCCCTCATAACCGGCGAAGGTCAGCAGCGCGTGGTTGCCGGTGATGTTGCCGACGGCCAGCAGGGCGAACAGCAGCGTCAGGCTGGCGAACACGAACTGCAGCACGCGGTTGGCGCCCAGGGTGCCGAAGAACATGAACAGGGTGAAGACGCCCCACAGCGCCAGGTAGATGCCCAACACGTGCGCCTCGGTGGCTTCCGCCAGGCCCAAACGCGGCAGCAGCAGCAGGCCGACCAGGCTCAGCCAGAAGCTGCCGTAGGCGGTGAATGCGGTCATACCAAAGGTGTTGCCCTTCTTGTACTCCAGCAGACCGGCCAGGATCTGGGCCAGGCCACCGAAGAAAATCCCCATGCTGATGATGGCTGAGTTCAGTGGGAAAAAGCCCGCGTTGTGCAGGTTCAGCAAGACGGTGGTCATCCCGAAGCCCATCAGGCCGAGAGGGCCGGGATTCGCCAACTTGTTGGTGTGCATAAGTCCTCTGCGATAACAGAAAATTAACGGAAACAGCGAAGTAAAATCATAAATGGTCTGAATGGCCAAAAAATCGAAGTTTTCCATCAGAGCGCGCGCATCATAATGATCCCCGCAGCCGGAAACAATGATCTGAATGACGATAAAAAAAGAAATTTTTTTTGCTTTGCCCCTTGATGCCGAGCTGGATGGCCCCATCTTATTTGCAACCGCAGCTGCTAACCGCGGGTCGCACTGAGATATCGGGCAGTTGAAAAGCAAAAAATCGCCCGCATATAGGTTAGCAACCTGACTGACTTATGAATTTTTTAGTGGAGACGTTTAGATGGGCAAAATTATTGGTATCGACCTGGGTACTACCAACTCTTGCGTAGCAATTATGGATGGTGCCAAGGCACGCGTGCTGGAAAACGCCGAGGGCGACCGCACCACTCCTTCTATTATCGCATATACCCAGGACGGTGAAACTCTGGTTGGCCAGCCGGCTAAGCGTCAGGCAGTGACCAACCCTGAAAACACCCTGTTCGCCATCAAGCGCCTGATCGGCCGCCGCTTCCAGGATGAAGAAGCGCAGCGCGACAAAGCGATCATGCCTTACAAAATCATCGAAGCCGACAACGGCGACGCCTGGCTGGAAGTGAAAGGCCAGAAAATGGCTCCGCCGCAGATCTCTGCGGAAGTGCTGAAGAAAATGAAGAAAACGGCGGAAGATTACCTGGGCGAACCGGTAACTGAAGCGGTTATCACCGTACCGGCTTACTTCAACGACGCCCAGCGTCAGGCGACTAAAGACGCCGGCCGCATCGCGGGTCTGGAAGTCAAGCGCATCATCAACGAACCGACCGCGGCGGCGCTGGCCTACGGCCTGGACAAAGAAGTCGGCAACCGCACCATCGCGGTTTATGACCTGGGCGGCGGTACTTTCGATATCTCCATCATCGAAATCGACGACGTTGACGGCGAAAAAACCTTCGAAGTGCTGGCGACCAACGGTGACACCCACCTGGGCGGCGAAGACTTCGACAGCCGTCTGATCAACTACCTGGTGGAAGAGTTCAAGAAAGATCAGGGCATCGATCTGCGCAACGATCCGCTGGCGATGCAGCGTCTGAAAGAAGCCGCCGAGAAAGCGAAGATTGAACTGTCTTCCGCTCAGCAGACCGACGTTAACCTGCCGTACATCACGGCAGACGCGACCGGTCCAAAACACATGAACATCAAAGTGACTCGCGCCAAACTCGAGTCGCTGGTTGAAGATTTGGTGGCGCGCTCCATCGAGCCGCTGAAAGTGGCGCTGAAAGACGCAGGCCTGTCGGTTTCCGACATCCAGGACGTGATCCTGGTGGGTGGCCAGACCCGTATGCCAATGGTGCAGAAGAAAGTCGCAGACTTCTTCGGCAAAGAGCCGCGTAAAGACGTGAACCCGGACGAAGCGGTTGCCGTGGGCGCTGCGGTACAGGGCGGCGTGTTGGCCGGTGATGTGAAAGACGTTCTGCTGCTGGACGTTACCCCGCTGTCGCTGGGTATCGAAACCATGGGCAGCGTGATGACGCCGCTGATCACCAAAAACACCACGATCCCGACCAAGCACAGCCAGGTGTTCTCTACTGCGGAAGACAACCAGTCTGCGGTCACCATCCACGTGCTGCAGGGTGAGCGTAAGCGCGCCAGCGATAACAAATCTCTGGGCCAGTTCAACCTGGACGGCATCCAGGCGGCACCGCGCGGCATGGCGCAGATCGAAGTCACCTTCGACATCGATGCCGACGGCATTCTGCACGTGTCTGCCAAAGACAAGAACACCGGTCGTGAGCAGAAGATCACCATCAAGGCGTCTTCTGGCCTGAACGAGGACGAAATCCAGAAAATGGTGCGCGACGCCGAGCTGAACGCTGAAGCTGACCGCAAGTTCGAAGAGCTGGTACAGACTCGCAACCAGGCGGATCACCTGATCCACGGCACGCGCAAACAGCTGGAAGAAGCGGGCGACAAACTGCCGGCGGAAGACAAAACGGCGATCGAAGCGGCGCTGAAAGATCTGGAAGCGGCGGTGAAAGGCGAAGACAAAGCCGAGATCGAAGCGAAGACCCAGGCGTTGGTGCAGGTTTCCGGCAAGCTGCTGGAAATGGCTCAGGCGCAGCAGGCTCAGCAGGGTGCTGACGCCGGCGCGGACAACGCGGCGCAGAAAGAAGACGACGTGGTTGACGCCGAGTTCGAAGAAGTTAAAGACAAAAAATAATCGCCCTTAAGCGGGCACGGGGCGGCGGAGATGCCGCTCCCGGAAACCAGCACGGGCGTCGAGGCAACTCTGCGCCCGTGCACGCATGTTAAGGGTAAGCGAAAGAATGGCGAAGAAAGACTATTACGAGATTCTCGGCGTCAGCAAGACGGCGGATGAACGTGAGATCAAAAAGGCGTACAAACGCCTGGCGATGAAATACCATCCTGACCGCAACCAGGAACAAGACGCCGAAACCAAGTTTAAAGAAGTTAAAGAAGCTTACGAAGTCCTGACCGACGACCAGAAACGCGCGGCTTACGATCAGTACGGGCACGCGGCCTTTGAACAGGGCGGCATGGGCGGCGGCGGCTTTGGCGGCGGCGCCGACTTCAGCGATATCTTTGGCGACGTGTTTGGCGACATCTTCGGCGGAGGCCGCCGTCAGCGCGCCAGCCGCGGTTCCGATCTGCGCTATAACATGGAGCTGACCCTCGAGGAAGCGGTACGTGGCGTCACCAAAGAGATCCGCATCCCGACGCTGGAAGAGTGCGACGTCTGCCACGGCAGCGGCGCCAAGCCGGGCAGTTCGCCGGTCACCTGCCCAACCTGTCATGGTCAGGGCCAGGTGCAGATGCGTCAGGGCTTCTTCACCGTGCAGCAGGCGTGTCCGCATTGCCATGGCCGCGGTCAGATCATCAAAGATCCGTGCAACAAATGCCATGGCCACGGCCGGGTAGAAAAATCCAAAACGCTGTCGGTGAAAATTCCGGCCGGCGTGGATACCGGCGATCGCATCCGCCTGGCGGGTGAAGGCGAAGCCGGCGAGCACGGCGCACCGGCGGGCGATCTGTACGTTCAGGTGCAGGTGAAGGCGCACCCGATCTTCGAGCGTGAAGGCAACAACCTGTACTGCGAAGTGCCGATCAACTTTGCCATGGCGGCGCTGGGCGGCGAGATTGAAGTGCCGACGCTGGATGGCCGGGTGAAACTGAAGGTGCCTTCGGAGACCCAAACCGGCAAGCTGTTCCGCATGCGCGGCAAGGGCGTGAAATCGGTGCGCGGCGGCAGCCAGGGCGACCTGCTGTGCCGCGTGGTGGTGGAAACCCCGGTCAATCTGAACGACAAACAGAAGCAGCTGTTGCGTGAGCTGGAAGAGAGCCTGGGCGGCCCGTCCGGCGACAAGAACAGCCCGCGTTCGAAGAGCTTCTTCGACGGGGTGAAAAAGTTCTTTGACGATCTGACTCGCTAACCTTCTGTTTCTGTTAGCTTATGCGCGAACCCCGGGCTACTGTCCCGGGGTTTTTATTTGCGCGCCAAACCGCTAATCCCTTATATAAATGTGACTTATTCGTGCTTTTAATCGGTTTTTTCGAGCTGTTTAGCATTTATAAACTTATTTTTTCGAGCTAAAACGCCCTCTATACTCACTTCATGACTGTGCTTCGCAGGGCGCTACGCCTTGCTCAGATTTGGAGAGACGTATTGTGACCAACATCATTCGTCAATTTTTACGTCAGGAAGCCGCGGGCGGCATCATCCTGATCGCGGCGGCGATCGTCGCCCTGATCATGGCCAACAGCCCGGCGCAGGGGATCTACCAGGCATTCCTTAACCTGCCGGTGATGGTGAAGGTAGCTTCGCTGGAGATCGCCAAGCCGCTGCTGCTGTGGATCAACGACGGGCTGATGGCCATCTTCTTCCTGGTGGTGGGGCTCGAGGTCAAGCGCGAGCTGATGCAAGGCTCGCTGTCCGGGCGTGACAAGGCGGTGTTTCCGGCGATCGCTGCGCTGGGCGGCATGCTGGCGCCGGCGCTGATTTACCTGTTGTTCAACGGCGCAGATGAAGTTACCCGCCAGGGCTGGGCGATCCCGGCCGCGACCGACATCGCCTTTGCGCTGGGCGTCATGGCCTTGCTGGGCAACCGCGTGCCGACCAGCCTGAAAGTGTTCCTGTTGGCGCTGGCGATCATCGACGACCTGGGCGTGATCATCATCATCGCGCTGTTCTACACCCACGAAGTGTCGATGGTGGCGCTGGGCGTGGCGGCGGCCGCGACGGTGCTGCTGGCGGTGATGAACTGGCGTGGCGTGGGCAAAACTTCGCTGTACATGATGGTTGGCCTGGTGTTGTGGGTGGCGATCCTCAAGTCCGGGGTGCACGCGACGCTGGCCGGGGTGATCGTCGGCTTTATGATCCCGCTGAACGTGAAGAAGGGGCCATCGCCGTCGGAAACGCTGGAGCATGAGCTGCACCCTTGGGTCGCGTTTATGATCCTGCCGCTGTTCGCTTTCGCCAACGCCGGGGTCTCTTTGCAGGGCGTGTCGCTGGAAGGATTGACGTCGCTGTTGCCGGTTGGGATTGCGGCTGGCTTGTTTATCGGCAAGCCGCTGGGGATTTTCCTCTTCAGCCTGCTGGCGGTGAAAATAGGCATCGCCCGTTTGCCTGAAGGCATCGGCTTCAAACAGGTATTTGCCGTTTCGGTGCTCTGCGGCATTGGTTTCACCATGTCGATTTTTATCGCCTCGCTGGCGTTCGGCGAGGCGGATGTGGCGCTCAGCACCTATTCCCGCCTGGGGATCCTGTTGGGCTCCACGGCTGCGGCGGTGGTAGGGTATGGATTGCTGCGTCTGGCGTTGCCGCGCGTGCGTTAATCCTGAATGTGCCCGGTAAGGGCACATAATAAAATGGCTGGTCGGAGCTGTACGGTATAAAATATGTGCAGCTTCGGCCGTTCTTCGTTGGGACTAATGGGGCTATACGTTGTCTGAAGCAGGGAAAGGAAGTTTGTCGCTCGTCACGGCACACCGTTTGCCGCTGCGAAACGTTGTTAAGGAGAGCCGCTCGTGAGGATGTCGCATATCAACTTTAATCACCTTTACTATTTCTGGCAGGTCTGCAAGGCCGGTTCCGTGGTCGGCGCCGCTGAAGCGTTGTTTCTGACGCCGCAGACCATCACCGGCCAGATCAAGGCGCTGGAAGAGCGGTTGGACGGCAAGTTGTTCAAACGCCAGGGGCGCGGGTTGGTGCCTTCGGAGCTGGGGCAGTTGGTGTTCCGCTATGCCGACAAGATGTTTATGCTCAGCCAGGAAATGCTGGATATCGTCAACTACCGCAAAGAGTCGAACCTGCTGTTCGACGTCGGCGTGGCGGATGCGTTGTCGAAGCGGCTGGTCAGCCAGGTATTGGAAACGGCGGTGGTGGTGGACAACGAGCAGATCCACCTGCGTTGTTTTGAATCGACGCACGAGATGCTGCTGGAGCAGCTCAGCCAGCACAAGCTGGATATGATCCTGTCGGATTGCCCGGTGGACTCCAGCCAGCAGGAAGGGCTGTTCTCGCTGAAGCTGGGCGAGTGCGGCATCAGCTTCTTCTGCCGCCAGCCGGCGCCGGAGTTGCCGTTCCCGGCCTGTCTGGAGCAGCGCAAGTTGCTGATCCCCGGCCGCCGCTCGATGCTGGGGCGCAAGCTGCTTAACTGGTTCAATACGCAGGGCATTCAGGTGGAGATCTTGGGCGAGTTCGACGATGCGGCGCTGATGAAGGCCTTCGGCATGTACCACAACGCGATTTTCGTGGCGCCGACGCTGTATGCGCAGGATACCTACAACGATGACAACGTGGTGGAGATTGGGCGCATCGACAGCGTGCAGGAGGAGTATTACATTATTTTCGCCGAGCGCATGATCCAGCATCCGGCGGTGCAGCGGGTGTGCAACAAAGACTTCTCGGCGCTGTTTTCCTGCTAGCGGTTCACTGAACGCAGGGCGTAAAAAAACCGGCCTGAGCCGGTTTTTTTATCAAGCAGATAACGAAATGCTTATTGCATTGCGTTGATGCGTGCAGTCAGGTTTGACTTATGACGCGCTGCTTTGTTTTTGTGGATCAGGCCTTTAGCTGCCTGACGGTCCACCAGTGGCTGCATTACCAGGAATGCATTTTGTGCTGCTTCTTTGTCGCCAGCTGCGATAGCTGCGTCTACCTTCTTGATGAAGGTACGCACCATTGAGCGACGGCTTGCGTTATGCTTGCGGCGTTTCTCAGACTGTACGGCGCGTTTCTTAGCTGATTTGATATTAGCCAAGGTCCAACTCCCAAATATATTCTATTGAGGACAATTCAAAGGCCGAGGAATATGCCCTTTTAGCCTTCGTTTGTCAATGGATTTGTGCAAATAAGCGCCGTTTGTACAGGCGGCACTCGCTACGTTGTGATGGCGCAGGATTTTACCAGCTTCGCTCTTGGGAATACAGTGTTTCGCGAGAAAATTCGCCAATGATTTGCCGCGGCGGGCGCAAGCCGTTGGCCGCGGTCGAGAATCGGCCCGGCGGCGCGGGATAAACTGCGGTGAAGCCGTTTCACGCGCAGATTATCTCCGGTATGGTATGTCTATTACATAAAGGCACCAATCGCGGGTTAACCTTACCGGCTGTACAAGGTATAATCCGCCGATTTCCACTGTTTTGAGCCAGCTATGGAGCTAATTCGCGGCATTCACAATATCCGGGCGCGCCACCATGGTTGCGTGCTCACCATCGGCAACTTTGACGGCGTACACCGCGGTCATCAGGCGCTGCTGGAGCAGTTGAAGCAACAAGGGCAACGCCTCGGGCTGCCGGTGATGGTCATGATCTTTGAGCCGCAGCCGCTGGAGATGTTCGCCGCAGACAAGGCGCCGGCCCGTTTGACGCGCCTGCGCGATAAGGCCAACTATCTGGCGCAGGCGGGCGTTGATTACCTGCTGTGCGTCAAGTTCGATCCGCGTTTGGCCGCCAACACCGCGCAGGCGTTCGTCGCCGAGCTGCTGGTGGAGAAGCTCGGCGTCAAATTCCTGATGGTGGGGGATGATTTTCGCTTTGGCGCCGGGCGTCAGGGCGATTTTCCGCTATTGCAGCAGGCCGGAAAAGAGTACGGCTTCGACGTGGTCAGCACCCCGACCTTCCGCGAAGGCGACCGGCGCATCAGCAGTACGGCGATCCGCACTGCGCTGAGCGAGGACGATCTGCCGCTGGCGGAGACCCTGTTGGGCCACCCGTACAGCATCTCCGGGCGCGTGGTGCACGGCGATGAGCTGGGCCGCACCATCGGCTTCCCGACCGCCAACCTGCCGCTCAAGCGCCTGGTGGCGCCGGTGAAAGGGGTGTATGCGGTGGAGGTGTACGGCCTGGGGCCGCAGCCGCTGCCGGGCGTGGCCAACATCGGCACGCGCCCGACCGTCGCCGGCGTGCGCCAGCAGCTGGAAGTGCATCTGCTGGATGTCACAATGGATCTTTACGGGCGCCATATTGAGGTGGTGCTCCGCGCAAAATTGCGCAATGAACAACGGTTTGCTTCGCTCGATGCCCTGAAGCAGCAAATCGCCAATGATGTGGTGACGGCCCGGAAGTTCTTCGGGTTAAAAACACTGGTTTAATCGTTTACCCTAAACAATTCGAGTTGCATCGCGGCGGCAACCGCGCGAACCCCGATGAGCTTGCACAGGCAAGTGATTCGGGTGAGAAAGGGCGGCCGACAAAGATGCAGCTTGAAGTGTGACGGGTAAATAGCCGAAAACGGAAACGAGAATCTCATGAGTGACTACAAGAATACCCTGAACTTGCCGGAAACAGGGTTCCCGATGCGCGGCGATCTCGCCAAGCGCGAGCCTGGCATGCTGCAACGTTGGTATGAACAGGATCTGTACGGGATTATTCGTACTGCCAAAAAGGGCAAAAAAACCTTCATTTTGCATGACGGCCCTCCGTATGCGAACGGCAGCATTCACATTGGTCACTCGGTTAACAAGATTCTCAAAGACATTATCATCAAGTCGAAAGGGATGGCCGGCTTCGACTCGCCTTATGTGCCGGGTTGGGATTGCCACGGCCTGCCTATCGAACTGAAGGTTGAGCAGCTGTACGGCAAACCGGGCGAGAAGCTGACGGCGGCCGAGTTCCGCCAGAAGTGCCGCGAATACGCGGCCGAGCAGGTTGAAGGCCAGAAGAAGGACTTCATCCGCCTGGGCGTGCTGGGCGACTGGGATCGTCCATACCTGACCATGGACTTCAAAACCGAAGCCAACATCATCCGCGCGCTGGGCAAGATCATCAGCAACGGCCACCTGCTGAAAGGCGCCAAGCCGGTTCACTGGTGCACCGACTGCGGCTCGTCGCTGGCGGAAGCGGAAGTGGAGTATTACGACAAGACTTCGCCGTCGATCGACGTGTCCTTCCATGCGGCCGACGCGGCTGCCGTGGCGGCCAAGTTCGGCGTGAGCCACTTCAACGGCGCCATTTCGCTGGTTATCTGGACCACCACGCCGTGGACCTTGCCGGCTAACCGCGCGATCTCTCTGCACCCGGACTTCACCTATCAACTGGTGCAGGTTGACGGCCAGTGCCTGATCCTGGCGGCCGAACTGGTGGAAAGCGTGATGAAACGCGCCGGCATCACCGAGTGGACGGTGCTGGGCAGCTGCAAAGGCGCCGATCTGGAGCTGCTGCGCTTCAAACACCCGTTCATGGACTTCGACGTGCCGGCAATCCTCGGCGAGCATGTGACCCTGGACGCCGGTACCGGTGCGGTGCACACAGCGCCGGGTCACGGCCCGGACGACTTCGTGATCGGCCAGAAATACGGCCTGGAAGTGGCCAACCCGGTAGGGCCGAACGGCTGCTACCTGACCGGCACCTACCCGCTGCTGGACGGCAAGTTCGTCTTCAAGGCCAACGATCTGATCGTCGATCTGCTGCGCGAGAAAGGCGCGCTGCTGCACGTCGAGAAGTTCCTGCACAGCTATCCATGCTGCTGGCGCCACAAGACGCCAATCATCTTCCGCGCCACGCCGCAATGGTTCATCAGCATGGATCAGAAAGGCCTGCGTCAGCAGTCGCTGGAAGAGATCAAGGGCGTGCAGTGGATCCCGGATTGGGGCCAGGCGCGCATCGAGATGATGGTGGCCAACCGCCCGGACTGGTGCATCTCGCGTCAGCGCACCTGGGGCGTGCCGATGTCGCTGTTCGTGCACAAAGAGACCGAGCAGCTGCACCCGCGCACCGTTGAGCTGATGGAAGAAGTGGCCAAGCGCGTTGAGCAAGACGGCATTCAGGCCTGGTGGGATCTGGACGCGGCCGACATCCTCGGCGCGGAAGCCGCCGACTACGTGAAAGTGCCGGATACGCTGGACGTGTGGTTCGATTCCGGTTCTACCCACGCCTCCGTTGTCGACGTGCGTCCTGAATTCAACGGCCACGGCGCCGACATGTATCTGGAAGGCTCCGACCAACACCGCGGCTGGTTCATGTCATCGCTGATGATTTCCACCGCGATGAAGGGCAAGGCGCCGTACAAGGAAGTGCTGACCCACGGCTTCACCGTCGACGGCCAGGGCCGCAAGATGTCCAAGTCGATCGGCAACACCGTCAGCCCGCAGGACGTGATGAACAAGTTGGGCGGCGACATTCTGCGTCTGTGGGTGGCGTCGACCGATTACACCGGCGAGATCGCGGTGTCCGACGAGATCCTCAAGCGTTCCGCCGACTCTTACCGCCGCATCCGCAACACCGCGCGCTTCCTGCTGGCCAACCTGAACGGGTTCGAGCCAAGCACCGATTGCGTGGCGCCGGAAGACATGGTGGTGCTGGATCGCTGGGCGGTCGGCCGCGCGCTGGCGGCGCAGCAGGATATCGAGCAGGCTTATGCCAACTACGATTTCCACGAAGTGGTGCAGCGCCTGATGCAGTTCTGTTCGGTCGAGATGGGCTCCTTCTACCTGGATATCATCAAGGATCGTCAGTATACCGCCAAGAGCGACAGCGTCGCCCGCCGCAGCTGCCAGACCGCGCTGTATCACATCGTCGAAGCGCTGGTGCGCTGGATGGCGCCGATCATGTCGTTCACCGCAGACGAGATCTGGGGCTTCATGCCGGGCAAACGCGCGCAGTACGTGTTCACCGAAGAGTGGTACGACGGCCTGTTCGGGCTGGCGGAAGGCGAGCCGATGAACGACGCTTTCTGGGCTGAGCTGCTGAAAGTGCGCGGCGAAGTGAACAAGGTGCTGGAGCAGGCGCGTGCGGACAAACGCCTCGGCGGTTCGCTGGAAGCGGCGGTGACGCTGTATGCCGACAGCGAGTTGGCGGCGCGTCTGAACAGCCTGCAGGATGAGCTGCGCTTTGTGCTGCTGACCTCCGCGGCAAGCGTTGCGCCATTGGCGGAGGCGCCGGCCGACGCGCAGGCCTCCGAGCTGCTGAAAGGGCTGAAGATCGCCTTCAGCACGGCGCCAGGTGAGAAGTGCCCGCGCTGCTGGCATTACACCACCGATATCGGCCTGGTAGCGGAGCATGCAGACATCTGCGGCCGCTGTGTGAGCAACGTCGCCGGTGACGGCGAGAAGCGTAACTTTGCCTGAGAACTTGCGCCTGATGAGTAAACCAATTTGTTCGACCGGCCTGCGTTGGCTGTGGGTTGTAGTGGCGGTGCTGGCGCTGGATTTCGGCAGCAAACAGTGGATCCTCGCTAACTTTACGCTGGGCCAGTCCCAGCCGTTGATCCCGTCGTTCAACCTGTTTTACGCGCGCAACTACGGCGCCGCGTTCAGCTTCCTGGCCGATCATGGCGGTTGGCAACGCTGGTTCTTCGCCGGCATCGCCATCGCCATCGTCGCGGTGCTGCTGGTGATGATGTACCGCAGCGCGGCGCAACAGAAGCTGAACAACATCGCCTACGCCTTTATCATCGGCGGGGCGTTGGGCAACCTGTTCGATCGCCTGTGGCACGGTTTCGTGGTCGATTTCATCGACTTTTACGTCGGTGACTGGCACTACCCGACCTTCAATCTGGCGGACAGCTTTATCTGCGTGGGCGCGGCGATGATCGTGCTGGAAGGTTTCCTGTCGCCGGCGAACAAAGGCGCAAAGAGCAAAGGTGAGTAATATGACGGCTCAGGTTATCAGTGACAGCGCGGTGCTGGTTCACTTTACGCTGAAACTGGAAGACGGTTCGACCGCCGAATCCACCCGCAGCAGCGGCAAACCGGCGCTGTTCCGCCTGGGTGACGGCAGCCTGTCGGCGCCGCTGGAAGAGCAGTTGCTCGGCCTGCGCGCGGGCGACAAGCGCGCCTTTACCCTGCAGCCGGAAGCGGCGTTCGGCGCGGAGAACCCGGATCTGGTCCAGTTCTTCTCGCGCCGCGACTTCGCGGAAACCGGCGTGCCGGACGTGGGCACCATCATGCTGTTTACCGCGATTGACGGCAGCGAAATGCCGGGCGTGGTGCGCGCGGTGGCGGAAGATTCGATCACCGTCGATTTCAACCATCCGCTGGCGGGCCATCCGGTGACCTTCGACATCGAAGTGCTGGAGATCGATCCGCAGCAGGAGGAGACGCATGCAAATATTGCTGGCTAACCCGCGCGGCTTCTGCGCCGGGGTTGATCGTGCGATCAGCATCGTGGAACGCGCGCTGGAGCTGTATGGCGCGCCGATCTACGTACGGCATGAAGTGGTGCACAACCGCTACGTGGTCGACAGCCTGCGTGAGCGTGGCGCCGTGTTTATCGAAGAGATCGCCGAAGTGCCGGACGGCTCTATCCTGATCTTCTCGGCGCACGGCGTGTCTCAAGCCGTGCGCGCCGAAGCCAAGGCGCGCGATCTGACCATGCTGTTCGACGCCACCTGTCCGCTGGTGACCAAGGTGCATATGGAAGTGGCGCGCGCCAGCCGCCGCGGCACCGAAGCGATTCTGATCGGCCATGCCGGGCACCCGGAGGTGGAAGGCACCATGGGCCAGTACAGCAACCCGCAGGGCGGCATGTACCTGGTCGAATCGCCGGAAGACGTGTGGAAGCTGCAGGTGAAAGACGAAAACAACCTGTGCTTCATGACGCAGACCACGCTGTCGGTTGATGATACCTCGGACGTGATCGATGCGCTGCGTCAGCGCTTCCCGAGCATTATCGGTCCGCGCAAGGATGACATTTGCTACGCCACCACCAACCGTCAGGAAGCGGTGCGTAACCTGGCCGGCGATGCGGACGTGGTGCTGGTGGTGGGGTCGAAGAACTCTTCCAACTCTAACCGTCTGGCCGAACTGGCGCAACGCGTGGGCAAACCGGCTTATTTGATCGATTCGGCGGCGGATATTCAGGAAAGTTGGCTGAGCGAAGCGCGCAACATCGGCGTCACCGCCGGCGCTTCGGCGCCGGACGTGCTGGTGCAGGAGGTGATCTCTCGCCTGAAAGCGCTGGGCGGCGTCGACGTGCATGAAATCAGCGGGCGTGAAGAGAACATCGTGTTCGAAGTGCCGAAAGAGCTGCGCGTGGACGTCCGTCAGATTGACTGAGGTGCGTGAGCGAATGACAACGGGGAGCTTAGGCTTCCCGTTTTTTTTGGGAATGCCAACGGCATTAAAAATAAAATGCTGAGCATATTCAAATTTTCTGCTAACTAAAGCCAAATTTATTCTGAGTATTTGAAATAGCGGTGGCGCTATTAATTATATAGGCTGAATGAAGTCATTAAATAGAATATCATTAGGCTGCAATCTAAATAGGGCCTGGTGTCGTCAACGTGATTACAATAATTACAATAGTGGTCTTGCAGATGTTTCTTATTTTATTCTTGTCGAATCTGTTCTAGGTCGTTTAATCCTTTCTCCTTTAAATAGAGCTTCATATGCTCCAGCAATCGCCGGACTTTTAATGGCTGGATCTCCCGTCGCGGCATAATGGCATAGCAATTAATTTCCGGTAATCGCCAGTCGGGCAATATTTCAATCAGCTCGCCGCTGCGCAACTCTCGCTCGACGTTGGCGAAGAAATTGCGAATGATGCCTTTGCCGGTCAGCGCCAGCTCCTTCATCGCCATGCCGCTGTTGGTGAACAGTCGCCCGGTCATGCGCATGCGGTGCTCGCCGCCGTCGCGATGGATCAGGCGAACAAACTGCGGATTGCCGAGCGGCGTAAAGGTGACCCAGTGATGTTGCGTCAGCGCCTGCGGCGAATCCGGCACCCCGTAGTTCGCCAGGTAGGCCGGGGAGGCGCACAGCACTTCGCGGCAGCGCGCCAGCCGCGTGGAGACGTAGCTGGAGTCAGCCAGCGCGCCGCCGCGTATCGCCAGATCGATGCGTTGCGCGATGAGGTCTATTCTCTCATCGTGGATTTCCAACCGCAGCGTGATGCGCGGGTGTTCGTCGAGGAAGCTCTGCAGCGCCGGCACCAGATAATGGGTGGCGAATTCGGTCGAGGTGGCGACGCGCAGTTCACCGACCAGCTCGCCGCGCAGCGCGGCGATCCGCTGTTGCCCGCGCTCGGCGGCGTGGATCATCAGCAGACAATCTTCATAAAAGCACAATCCGGCTTCGGTCAGGCTCAATGAGCGCGTCGATCGCAACAGTAATTGAATACCCAGATGTTCCTCCAGCTGGCGAATATGCTGGCTGACGGCCGATGTCGTCATGCCCAATTCTTTTGCCGCCATGCTGAATGCGCCACAATCGACCACTTTTGAGAAAATGGCCATGCGTTTTAAAATATTGCTCATAGTTTGTTAAGCACAACTTAACCTAGATTGTGAGTTATACGGGCTAATAATATAGCACCATCTTTCCTATATTGCCTGAAGCATATAAACGCCGGGCTGATTATTATTTTGCATGCGCTTTATCTCTTTTTGATAAATCTTATTGCGCTTGCCAATAATACACCCGCGCCACATCGCAACAGGAGCTCATTGTGGATAGCGCACAGAAAAAAGAAGAGATAGCATTAAAAATCCTACGTGAATTATTGCAATATCGACGTCGCCTCATCGCCGACGATGCTTCTCTGGCTGAAGAGGAGCGGCAGGTCACTCAGGTGCAATTGCCGCGCATTCGGGCATTCATTGAAAACGACCAGCGCATCGAATTCGTGCTGCCGGCTTTTCCGACCAAGTCACCCAACGCCAATAAGGTGATAGGCGCGGTGCCGGACATGGCGGAGCGGCTGTCGCTGATCTTCCTCAACTCGCTGTGCCAGCGCATTCAACTCTATTACCCGCCGGGCGCGCATATCGTTATCTGTTCCGACGGCCACGTGTTCGGCGATCTGATCCGCGTCAGCGACGAAGCGATCAACCATTATCAACGTGAGATTGAAAGCCTGCTGCATGAAGTGGGCGCAACCCACCTGAGCGTGTTCAACCTTGGCGATGTCAAAGGCCTGGCGGAGCATACCGATGACTACGATCTGCTGCGTCGGCTGTTGGTGGACGGTTATGCCGAATCGGAAGAGGCGATCAAGCGTCAGCTGATGCAGGACGAGCAGGGATTAATGCTGTATCGCGCCATCACGCGCTTCTTGTATGAAGACAGCCTCCTGCCGGGCTACAGCGGTTCCAACGCCGCGCTGCAAAAAGACGCCAAACGGCGCGCCTGCGGCGTTATCCAGCGCAGCTGGGCCTGGGGCAACCTGCTGGCCCAGCATTTCCCGGCGGCGATCCGCCTGTCGATTCACCCGCAGCCGGCCGACAGCCTGAAGATAGGCATCCACATGATGCCGACCAAAGACGACTGGCTGACACCGTGGCATGGCGTGGCGGCCAACGTGAACGGCCAGTTCGTGCTGATGAAGCGTAAAGACGCGCAGAGCCTGGACGGCGAGTTGGTTGAGATCCGCGGCACGCCGAGCCATTACCTGATCGAACAACCGCAGATGGCCTGAGGCCGCTGCATGCTTTTGCGCCCGAAATCCTGACGGGCGCCTTTTTGACGGCACGTTGCCGTGTGAGCAGCACATTCGATGCAAGGAGAATCACCATGAACAACCAACCGCTTAATTGCCACATTCAACCGAACACCCCGTTCGGCGCGATCCTGACGCCGGAGCATCCGGGGCAAAAGGTCAGCGAGCTGCCGGTGGCGGCGCTGCGAGCGCTGGCGCAGGAGCACCACTTGCTGGTGCTGCGCGGGTTCGACTCCGGTTTCAGCGAGCCGGAAGTCCTGACTCGCTATGCCGAACAGTGGGGCGAGATCATGATGTGGCCGTTCGGTGCGGTGCTGGACGTGAAGGAACATCCGGACGCCAAGGATCATATCTTCGACAGCAGCTACGTCCCGCTGCATTGGGATGGCATGTATAAGTCGACCATCCCCGAGTTCCAGTTATTCCACTGCGTGGCGGCGCCGTCGCCGGACGAAGGCGGATGTACCACCTTCGTCGACACCACGCGCTTGCTGGCCAATGCGGACGAAGCGTTGCTGGAGCAGTGGCTGTCGGTGTCTATCACCTACCGCATCAAGCAGGTGGTGCATTACGGCGGCGAAGTCTGTTCGCCGCTGGTGGTGCAGCACCCGAACGGAAGAGGATTGATCATGCGCTACAATGAACCGCCGACGGAGGGAAAAAAATTCCTCAACCAGCATGCGCTGGAATATCACGGCGTGCCGGCGCAGCAGCAGGAACAGTTCCACCGTACTCTGCAGCAGCACCTGTACGATCCGCGTCACTATTATGCCCACCAGTGGCAACAGGGTGACGTGGTGGTCGCGGACAACTTCTCGCTGCTGCACGGTCGCGAGGGCTTTACCGCCCGTTCCGCGCGTCATTTGCAGCGCGTGCATATTCAAAGCAATCCGGTGTGCGCCAATCTGGCGCTGAAGCCGGCCAACGCAGAAGCTTAAAAGGAGCATTATGGCAAGGATACTGATGGCGGCGGTCGCCACTCCGGGGCACGTCTACCCGATGTTAGCCATCGCTCGCCACCTGATCGCCCAAGGGCATCAGGTGCGGGTGATGACCGGCGCGCTGTTCCGCGAACGCGCCGAAGCGGCTGGGGCGAGCTTCGTGCCGTTCGACGCGCAGGTGGACTTCGACTATCGCCACCTGGAGGCGCATTTCCCCGAGCGCGCCGCGCTGCCGCCGGGCAATGCGCAGATGGCGCTGGCGCTGAAAGATTTCTTCGCCGCGCCGATCCCACTGTTGGATCGTCAGCTGCGTGCGGCCATCGCCGCCGAAAAGACCGATCTGCTGATGGTGGAGAACTGCTTCTACGGCGTGCTGCCGCTGCTGCAGTCCGCCGAACGGCCGCCGGTCTTCGGGATCGGCGTCACGCCGCTGTCGTATTCTTCGCGCGACGCCATTTTCTATGGCCCGCGCATCCCGCCGGCGCTGCTGCCGCGGGCGCTGACCCGCGAGCAATTGGTGGATGAAGCGACGCGGGTGTTGCTTGATGAGGTGCAGCAAAGCTTTGATGCCGCGCTGGTGCAAGCGGGCGGGCGGCCGCTGAATCGCCCGTTTACCGATGCGTTGATCGGCGGCTGCGAGCGTTTCCTGCAGTTGGCCACCACGGCGCTGGAATATGAGCGCGACGACCTGCCGAGCGGCGTGCGCTTCGTCGGGCCGCTGCGCAGCGGTGGTCAACCGGCCGCGGAAGAGGCGCTGTGGGAGGAGGACGATCGTCGGCCGCTGGTGATCGTGTCTCAGGGCACGCTGGCCAATGTCGATCTGCATCAGCTGATCGTGCCGACGCTGCAGGCGCTGGCGCATCTGCCGGTGCGGGTGTTGGCCACCACCGGCGGGCGGGCGACCGAAGGGCTGATGGACGCATTGCCGGACAACGCCCGAGTGCGGGCGTTTATCTCCTTCGAACACTGGTTGCCGCAGGCGGCGCTCTTGATCACCAACGGCGGTTACGGCTCGATCAACTATGCGCTGGACAGCGGCGTGCCGCTGATTGTCGCCGGCACCGGTGAGGACAAGCTGGAGGCGGCCGCGCGCGTGGTGGCCGCCGGTTGCGGCATCAGTCTGCATACCAGCACGCCAAGCGCGGAACAAATACTGGCGGCAGCGACGCGCATTCTGCAACAGCCGATCTATCGCCGGCGCGCGGCGCTGGTGCAGGAGGACTATGCTCGCCACGATGCGCTGACGGCGATAGCCAACGAAGTGGCCGCCATTACCGCTTGACCCCGCCGCACTCCGTTCCTCAGGCGCCGTTTTCGGCGCCTTTTTTCTGCATTTTCTTGCAATGAAAACTGCATGATTATGTACAATCGTCGCAGGTCGCCAAATCGGTTGAATGTTAATCTCACGACAGCGCCGCTGATGAAAGAAGCGCAATATCATAATTTTCTAATTATGAAATGAATCCTCTGGCGGCGCCGCAGCGGGGCAGTTACCCTGAATCGATAGGTTAATGGGATACGCGTTACATCAAGAAGAGAGCAAGCATGAAAGATTCACAAATCCGCATTGCGATTGCGGGCGCCGGCGGCCGGATGGGCCGTCAATTGATCCAGGCGGTGCAGCAGGCGGAAGGCGTGGTGTTGGGGGCGGCGCTGTCGCGCCCGGGCTCGAGCCTGGTCGGCGTTGATGCCGGCGAGCTGGCGGGCATCGGCGCGCTGGGCGTCAAGGTGAGTGACAGTCTGGATAAAGTGGCGAGCGAGTTCGATATTTTGATCGACTTCACCCGTCCTGAAAGCACCCTGGGCTACCTGGAATTTTGCGTGGCGCACCATAAGGCGATGGTGATCGGCACCACCGGCTTCGATGACGCCGGCAAACAGGCGATCCGCGATGCGGCGCAGCATATCGGCATCGTGTTTGCCGCCAACTTCAGCGTCGGCGTCAATCTGGTGCTGAAACTGCTGGAGAAGGCCGCGCAGGTCATGGGCGACTATACCGATATCGAAATCGTTGAGGCGCACCACCGGCACAAAGTGGATGCGCCGTCGGGCACGGCGTTGGCCATGGGCGAAGCGATCGCCGGCGCGCTGGGGCGCGATCTGAAAAGCTGCGCGGTCTATGCGCGCGAAGGCCATACCGGCGAGCGCGATCCGAAGAGCATTGGCTTCGCCACCATTCGCGCCGGCGACATCGTCGGCGAGCACACCGCGATGTTCGCCGACATCGGCGAGCGGGTGGAAATCACTCACAAGGCCTCCAGCCGCATGACTTTCGCCAGCGGCGCGGTGCGCGCGGCTTCCTGGCTGCGGAGTCGGGATAAAGGTCTGTTTGATATGCGTGACGTGCTGAGTTTGGACCGGATATAACTAAACTGAATACCATCGTGATGTGGTTGTGTTGATCATAATGCTATGATAATAGGGCAATAATTTTATTGTCCTTTTTTTTAACATGATAAATATCGTTTTGATGTTGTTTCATTGTCAAGGCTGGTATTTGTTTATGTTTACCTTGCTAATTATCTGCTTTTTTTCCACCGTCGGCTTTTTTAGCGTCTTTTTTGGTCCATTCCGACGCCGTTTTCCGTCATTCCTCCCCGCAACCGTTTTCCAGCCCCGGTTTTCTGTGTTTTTATGGCAGCTCAAGCCGCTTGGGCATCGAGAACTGCAAAAATAAAACAAAAAATGGCGGTTTGGGTAGACAAGCGGAACACTCATCATTAAAATGCGCCCAATTTGCCAAAAATTGGCCTCGCGGACGGTTTTTGCATTGATTTAGATCGCGATATCTGAATTAATATGCAAATATTGTGATTGATTATTCCTCGGAGGATGTTTTGATAAAGTCAGCGCTATTGGTTCTGGAAGACGGAACCCAATTCCACGGTCGGGCCATCGGGGCAGAGGGAACGGCAGTGGGGGAAGTGGTCTTCAATACGTCGATGACCGGTTATCAAGAAATCCTCACTGATCCTTCCTATTCCCGCCAGATCGTTACTCTTACTTATCCTCATATCGGCAATGTCGGCACCAATGCTTCCGACGAAGAATCCTCCGCAGTACACGCCCAAGGCCTCGTCATTCGTGACCTCCCGCTGATCGCCAGCAACTACCGCAGTGAAGAAAGCCTGTCCGACTACCTCAAGCGTCACAACATCGTGGCGATCGCCGATATCGATACCCGTAAGTTGACTCGCCTGCTGCGCGAAAAAGGCGCCCAGAACGGCTGCATCGTCGCCGCCGATTCGCCGGATGCCGCGCTGGCTCTGGCCAAGGCGCAAGGTTTCCCGGGGTTGAAGGGCATGGATTTGGCGAAAGAGGTCACCACTCAAGAGGCCTACAGCTGGCAGCAAGGCAGCTGGACGCTTGAAGGCGACCTGCCGGAAGCCAAAACCGCCGCGGAACTGCCGTTCCACGTGGTGGCTTACGACTACGGCGCCAAGCGCAACATCCTGCGCATGCTGGTGGATCGCGGTTGCCGCCTGACCGTGGTGCCGGCGCAGACCCCGGCCGACGAGGTGCTGAAAATGAATCCGGACGGCATCTTCCTGTCCAACGGCCCGGGCGACCCGGAGCCGTGCGACTACGCCATCGCCGCCATCAAGCAGTTCCTGGAAACCGACATTCCGGTGTTCGGCATCTGTCTGGGTCACCAGCTGCTGGCGCTGGCCAGCGGGGCGAAAACCATGAAGATGAAGCTCGGCCACCACGGCGGCAACCACCCGGTGAAGGATCTGGACAACAACACGGTGATGATCACCGCGCAGAACCACGGCTTCGCCGTCGATGAAAACGACCTGCCGGCGAATCTGCGCGTGACGCACAAATCGCTGTTCGACCACACGGTGCAGGGCATTCACCGCACCGACAAGGCGGCGTTCAGCTTCCAGGGGCACCCGGAAGCCAGCCCAGGCCCGCACGACGCCGCGCCGCTGTTCGATCACTTTATCGAACTGATTGAGACTTACCGTTCTAACGCCAAATAATCAGGAGCAGTAAAAAATGCCAAAACGTACAGACATAAAAAGCATCCTGATCCTCGGCGCTGGCCCGATTGTTATCGGCCAGGCGTGTGAGTTCGACTACTCGGGCGCCCAGGCGTGTAAAGCGCTGCGCGAAGAGGGCTACCGCGTCATTCTGGTCAACTCCAACCCGGCGACCATCATGACCGACCCGGAAATGGCCGATGCGACCTACATTGAGCCGATCCACTGGGAAGTGGTGCGCAAGATCATCGAAAAAGAGCGTCCGGATGCGGTTCTGCCGACCATGGGCGGTCAGACGGCGCTGAACTGCGCGCTGGAGCTGGAGCGTCAGGGCGTGCTGGCCGAGTTCGGTGTCACCATGATCGGCGCGACCGCCGATGCCATCGACAAGGCCGAAGACCGCCGCCGTTTCGACGTGGCGATGAAGAAAATCGGTTTGGATACCGCGCGTTCCGGCATCGCGCACACCATGGAAGAAGCGCTGGCGGTAGCCGCTGACGTCGGCTTCCCGTGCATCATCCGTCCTTCCTTTACCATGGGCGGCACCGGCGGCGGCATCGCCTACAACCGCGAAGAGTTCGAAGAGATCTGCGAACGCGGTCTGGACCTGTCGCCGACCAACGAGCTGCTGATCGACGAATCGCTGATCGGTTGGAAAGAGTACGAGATGGAAGTGGTGCGTGATAAGAACGACAACTGCATCATCGTTTGCTCCATCGAAAACTTTGACGCCATGGGCATCCACACCGGCGACTCGATCACCGTTGCGCCGGCCCAGACCCTGACCGATAAGGAATACCAAATCATGCGCAACGCCTCGATGGCGGTGCTGCGTGAGATCGGCGTTGAAACCGGCGGCTCCAACGTGCAGTTCTCGGTTAACCCGAAAACCGGCCGCCTGATCGTCATCGAGATGAACCCGCGCGTGTCGCGCTCTTCGGCGCTGGCGTCGAAAGCCACCGGCTTCCCGATCGCCAAGATCGCCGCCAAACTGGCGGTGGGCTATACCCTCGATGAGCTGATGAACGACATCACCGGCGGCCGCACCCCGGCGTCGTTCGAGCCGTCCATCGACTACGTCGTGACCAAGATCCCGCGCTTCAACTTCGAGAAGTTCGCCGGCGCCAACGATCGCCTGACTACCCAGATGAAGTCGGTCGGCGAAGTGATGGCCATTGGCCGCACTCAGCAGGAGTCGCTGCAGAAAGCGCTGCGCGGTCTGGAAGTGGGCGCCACCGGCTTCGATCCGAAAGTGAGCCTGGACGATCCGGAAGCGCTGACCAAAATCCGCCGCGAGCTGAAAGACGCTGGTTCCGACCGCATCTGGTACATCGCCGACGCCTTCCGCGCCGGTCTGTCGGTCGACGGCGTCTTCAACCTGACCAACGTCGATCGCTGGTTCCTGGTGCAGATTGAAGAGCTGGTGCGCCTGGAAGAGCAGGTGGCAGAAGCGGGCATCAACGGCCTGGACAAAGACTTCCTGCGCACGTTGAAGCGCAAGGGCTTCGCCGATGCGCGTCTGGCCAAGCTGGCCGGCGTCGCCGAGAGCGAAATTCGCAAGCTGCGCCACAGCCACGGCCTGCACCCGGTGTACAAGCGCGTGGACACCTGCGCGGCGGAATTCGCTACCGACACCGCCTACATGTACTCCACCTATGAAGAAGAGTGCGAGTCCAACCCGACCAACGACCGGCCGAAAGTGATGGTGCTGGGCGGCGGGCCGAACCGTATCGGCCAGGGCATCGAGTTCGACTACTGCTGCGTGCACGCTTCGCTGGCGCTGCGTGAAGACGGTTACGAGACCATCATGGTCAACTGCAACCCGGAAACCGTCTCCACCGACTACGACACCTCGGACCGCCTGTACTTTGAGCCGGTGACCCTGGAAGACGTGCTGGAAATCGTGCGCATCGAGAAACCGAAAGGCGTTATCGTGCAGTACGGCGGCCAGACCCCGCTGAAGCTGGCGCGCGAGCTGGAAGCCGCAGGCGTGCCGATCATCGGCACCAGCCCGGACGCCATCGACCGTGCCGAAGACCGCGAACGCTTCCAGCAGGCGGTCAACCGCCTGGGCTTGAAGCAGCCGGCCAACGCCACCGTCACCGCCATCGAGCAGGCGGTCGAGAAGGCGGCGGGCATCGGTTATCCGCTGGTGGTGCGTCCTTCCTACGTGCTGGGCGGCCGGGCGATGGAAATCGTCTATGATGAAACCGACCTGCGCCGCTACTTCCAGACCGCGGTCAGCGTGTCCAACGATGCGCCGGTGTTGCTGGACCGCTTCCTGGACGACGCGGTGGAAGTGGACGTCGATGCTATCTGCGACGGCGAGCGCGTGCTGATTGGCGGCATCATGGAGCACATCGAGCAGGCGGGCGTGCACTCCGGCGACTCCGCGTGTTCGCTGCCGGCGTACACCCTGAGCCAGGAAATTCAGGACGTGATGCGTCGCCAGGTGGAAAAACTGGCGTTCGAGCTGCAGGTGCGCGGCCTGATGAACGTGCAGTTCGCGGTGAAGGACAACGAAGTTTACCTGATTGAAGTTAACCCGCGCGCCGCGCGTACCGTGCCGTTCGTGTCCAAAGCGACCGGCGTGCCGCTGGCCAAAGTGGCCGCGCGCGTGATGGCGGGCAAAACGCTGGTTGAACAGGGCGTGACCGAAGAGATCATCCCGCCGTACTACTCGGTGAAAGAAGTGGTGCTGCCGTTCAACAAATTCCCGGGCGTCGACCCGATTTTGGGGCCGGAAATGCGCTCTACCGGGGAAGTGATGGGTGTGGGCCGCACCTTCGCGGAAGCTTTCTCCAAAGCGATGCTGGGCAGCAACTCGGGCATGAAGAAACAGGGCCGCGCGCTGCTGTCGGTGCGCGAAGGCGACAAGGCTCGCGTGGTCGATTTGGCCGCCAGCCTGCTGAAGCAGGGCTTTGAGCTGGACGCGACCCACGGCACCGCGGTGGTGCTGGGCGAAGCGGGCATCAACCCGCGCCTGGTCAACAAGGTGCACGAAGGGCGTCCGCACATTCAGGACCGTATCAAGAACGGCGAGTACACCTACATCGTCAACACCACGGCAGGCCGTCAGGCGATTGAGGACTCCAAGCTGATTCGCCGCAGCGCCCTGCAGTACAAGGTGCACTACGACACCACGCTGAACGGCGGCTTCGCCACCGCGATGGCGCTGAAAGCGGATCCGACCGAGCAGGTTACATCGGTGCAGGAAATGCACGCGCGTATTGGTAAGTAACCGCGCGAGAACGCTACGCCAGGGCGCTGCAGATGCAGCGCCCTTTTTTATTCAGTGAATTTGTAGGCTGGCGTTAAAAATTTCCGCTATCAATCAGTGGGCAAACTGTCACTCTGTGTGATTGGTATATGCTTGGTGTATTGGCAAGGAACGAAGGAACGACGATAACAATGATTCTGATAATTTATGCTCACCCGTATCCCCGGCATTCGCATGCCAATCACCGCCTGCTGCAGGCGGTGAGGGATCTTCCCGAGGTGGAGGTGCGCTCGCTGTATGAGCTGTACCCCGATTTCAATATCGATATCAACGCCGAGCAACAGGCGCTGGAGCGCGCCGACATGGTGGTGCTGCAGCATCCGATGCAGTGGTACAGCTTCCCGCCGCTGTTGAAGCTGTGGATCGACAAAGTGCTGGAGCACGGCTGGGCCTATGGCCACGACGGCAACGCGCTGGTGGGCAAAGACTGCCTGTGGGCGGTGACCAGCGGTGGTGACGAGCACCATTTTGAACTGGGCGATTTTCCCAACTTCGCCGCGCTGGCGCAGCCGCTGCAGGCCACGGCGATTTATTGCGGCATGAACTGGCAGCCGTACTTCGCCCTGCACAACACCTTTACCTGCAACGAACCGGCGCTGATCGCCGCCGGCGAAGCCTACCGGCAGCGGTTGGTCGACTACCTGATGGAACATGCCGAAGCGGAAACCCGGGAGGCCAGCCATGGATAACCACCACATGATGATCGAGGGGCTGATCTATCTCGGTTCCGCCGCGCTGTTCGTGCCGATTGCGGTGCGCCTGGGGCTGGGTTCGGTGCTTGGTTACCTGATCGCCGGCTGCATTATCGGCCCCTGGGGGCTGAAGCTGGTGTCGGATGCCGAGTCTATCCTGACCTTCGCCGAGATCGGCGTGGTACTGATGCTGTTTATCATCGGCCTGGAGCTGGATCCCAAGCGGCTGTGGACGCTGCGCGCCTCGGTGTTCGGCGGCGGCAGCATTCAGATGGTGGGCTGCGGCCTGGCGCTGAGCGCCTTCTGCTACTTCCTCGGCCTCAACTGGAAGGTGGCGCTGCTGATCGGTTTGACGCTGGCGCTCTCATCGACCGCCATCGCCATGCAGGCGATGAGCGAACGCAATTTGACGCCGTCGCCGATCGGCCGCAGCGCGTTTGCGGTGCTGCTGTTCCAGGATATCGCGGCGATCCCGCTGGTGGCGATGATCCCGCTGCTGGCCAGCAGCGGCGCCACCACGACGCTGGGCGCTTTCGTACTGTCGGCGGCCAAAGTGGTGGGCGCGTTGACGATGGTGGTGCTGCTTGGCCGCTACGTCACCCGCCCGCTGCTGCACTTCGTCGCCCGTTCGGGCATGCGCGAGGTGTTCAGCGCCGTGGCGCTATTCCTGGTGTTCGGCTTTGGCATCCTGCTGGAGATGGCCGGGTTGTCGATGGCGATGGGGGCGTTCCTCGCCGGGGTGCTGCTGGCGAGCTCGGAATACCGCCACGCGCTGGAGAGCGATATTCAGCCGTTCAAAGGGTTGCTGCTGGGGCTGTTTTTCATCGGCGTCGGCATGTCGATCGACTTCGGCACGCTGTTCCATCATCCGTTGCTGATCGCCTCGTTGCTGCTGGGCTTTATGCTGATCAAGGCGGCGTTGCTGTGGCTGATCGGCCCGCTGCTCGGGGTGCCGAAGCGCCAGCGCGGCCTGTTCGCCATTCTGCTGGGGCAGGGCAGTGAGTTCGCCTTCGTGATCTTCAGCGCCGCGCAGCTGGCCGGCGTCTTGCCGGTTGAATGGGCCAAGTCGCTGACGCTGGCGGTGGCGCTGTCGATGGCGGCCACCCCGCTGCTGTTGGTTATCGCCGCGCAGCTGGAGAAAAATGCGCCGAAAGAGGATCGCCCGGCTGATGTCATTGATGACGAGAACGCCAGCGTGATCATCGCCGGCTTCGGCCGTTTCGGCCAGATCGCCGGTCGTTTACTGTTGGCCAACGGCGTGCACACCGTGGTACTGGATCACGATCCGGACCATATCGAAACGCTGCGTAAATTCGACACCAAGGTGTTCTACGGCGACGCCACGCGCGCCGATCTGCTGGAGGCGGCCGGCGCCGCTCACGCCAAGGTGCTGATCAACGCCATCGACGATGTGGAGGACAGCCTGGCATTAACCGAGCTGGCCAGGCAGCACTTCCCGCATCTGAAAGTGGTGGCGCGGGCGCGCGACGTCGATCATTGGTATCAGTTGCGGCAGCTGGGGGTGGAAAAACCGGAACGCGAAACCTTCGAAAGCTCGCTGCGCGTCGGCCGTGAAACGCTGGAGCTGCTGGGGCTGGACGCCTATGAGGCGCGCGAGAAAGCGGACACTTTCCGCCGCTATAACCTGAAGATGCTGGAAGATACGCTGGATAATTACCAGGATACTGAATTCCGTATCGCCAGCCTGCAGCGGGCCAAGGAGATGCTCAGCGCGGCCATCGAGCAGGATCAGAATCGGCTGGCGCGGGTGCAGCAGACCGGCTGGCGCGGCAGTATCGACGGCAAGGCGCCGGAAGACGAAGTGGTGGAAGCCAAAGGATAAGGGGAGGGGCGCCGTGATGGCGCCCCTTTTTTGCTTAGCTCAGCGCGACCTTGATGCCTAAGGCGATCAACATGCCGCCCAGCAATTTGTCGACGATCTTCTGCGTCTTTTCCAGCCCGCGGCGCACCGGCCCGCTCTGGATCAAAAACACCAGCAGCGGCCACCAGATGACCGACAGGCCGAGAATAATCCCCGCGTACCACAGCTTGTCACCCAGACCGGAATCGATCTGCAACATCTGGGTGAAGACCGCCAGGAAGAACAGGGTGGCTTTCGGGTTCAGCAGGTTGCACAGGTAGCCTTGCGCAAAGGCGCTCTTCAGGCTGACCTGTTGCTGCGGCAGATTGCTGACGTTCATTTTGCCGCCGCCGCGCGACAGCAGCGCCTGGATGCCGATCCACACCAGATAGACCGCCCCGGCGTATTTCAGCAGGTTGAACAGCCACGGCGTGGTGGTGATCACCACCGCCAGCCCGGCGACGCAGTAGGACATGTGGGTGGCGACGCCGCAGATCACGCCGAAGGCGGTCATCATGGCGGCCAGACGCGGGTAGCGGGCGGCGTTTTTGATCACCAGGAAAAAATCCGGGCCGGGGGAAAGCATGCCGAGGGCGGCAATGCCGGCGACGAACAGTGAAGTTTCAAGCATGGGAGGCGTCTCGCGCAAAAGGCAGTATGTTGGCGATAATAACGCCGCTTCCTCTGATGCGCATCAACCCAATGAGGTATTGTTAGGCTCTATGATAATAATTCATCTATCGCCAGCGACGGAGCACCATGCAGCAGACTACCGCCACAGACAGGCCGGAACCGCACCGGCAACAGCGTGAAATCACCCGCTTGTGCATTCAATGCGCGCTGCTGCTGTTGCAGCACGGCGCCGAGAGCACGGTGGTGGAGCAGTTGTCCACCCGCCTGGGGTTGGCGCTGGGGATGGACAGCGTGGAAAGTTCAATCTCCGCCAATGCGGTGGTGTTGACCACCCTCAGCCACGGCGCCTGCCTGACCACGACCCGCAAGAATGTCGATCGCGGCATCAATATGCAGGTGGTGACGGAAGTGCAGCATATCGTGATCCTCGCCGAGCATCACCTGGCGGATACGCACGACGTGGCGCGGCGCTTCGAAAAGATCCGGCCGCTGCGCTATCCGCGCTGGCTGGTGGTGCTGATGGTGGGGTTGTCCTGCGGGTGTTTCAGCATGCTCAACGGCGGCGGCGGCGACGCCTTCCTGGTGACCTTTATCGCCAGCGGCGCGGCGATGCTGGTGCGCCAGATCCTCACTGCCCGCCATATGAATCCGCTGATCAATTTTTGCCTGACGGCGTTTGTCGCGACGTCGATATCCGGGCTGCTGCTGCGCCTGCCGGTGTTTAAAGAGACCTCGAGCGTGGCGATGGCCGCCAGCGTGCTGCTGCTGGTGCCGGGCTTCCCGCTGATCAACGCGGTGGCCGACATGTTCAAGGGGCACGTCAACACCGGGCTGGCGCGCTGGGCGATGGCCAGCCTGTTGACGCTGGCGACCTGTATCGGCGTGGTGATGGCGATGTCGCTGTGGGATCTGCGGGGGTGGTCATGAGTCTGCTGTGGGCATTGTTGCAGGAGATGCTGTTGGCGGCGGTGCCGGCGCTGGGCTTCGCCATGGTGTTCAACGTGCCGCTGCGCGCGCTGCGCTATTGCGCGTTGCTCGGGGCAATCGGGCGCGGCTCGCGCATGCTGATGATGCACGTGGGCATGAACATCGAGTGGGCGTCGCTGCTGGCGGCGATCCTGATCGGCATCATCGGTATCTATTGGTCGCGCTGGCTGTTGGCGCATCCGAAGGTGTTCACCGTGGCGGCGGTGATCCCGATGTTCCCCGGCATTTCCGCCTATACCGCGATGATAACGGTGGTGGAGATCTCGCATCTGGGCTACAGCGAGGCTTTGATGGAGACCATGATCACCAACTTCCTCAAGGCCAGTTTCATCGTCGGCGCGTTGTCGATCGGCCTGTCGTTACCGGGCCTGTGGTTGTACCGCAAACGCCCCGGCGTGTGAAATTCCCCGGCAAAAGAACGTTGGTTATTAGATATGCTGATAAGAGCTATCTTATATATTCATCTTGCTTGATTAGCCTATCGACGGCACTCAGGCCTTTACGTATAGTGTCACCAATTTTGCTGCCTACACAGGGTTAAACAATGATTATCAGCCTGATCGCTGCCTTGGCGGCGGATCGCGTTATTGGCATGGAAAACGCCATGCCGTGGCACCTGCCGGCGGACCTTGCGTGGTTTAAACGCAACACGTTGAATAAGCCGGTTATTATGGGCCGCAAGACCTTCGAGTCCATCGGCCGCCCGCTGCCGGGCCGTCACAATATCGTTTTGAGCAGCCGCCCGGGCAATGCCGCCGGGGTGACCTGGGTGACCTCGCTGGATGAGGCGCTGGCCGCCGCGGGTGAGGTGGAAGAAGTGATGGTGATCGGCGGTGGGCGCATTTATACCCAGTTGCTGCCGCGCGCCGATCGCCTGTACCTGACACACATCGACGCCGAAGTCGGCGGCGATACTCACTTCCCGGATTACGAGCCGGACGAGTGGGAAACCACGTTCAGCGAATTCCACGACGCCGACGATCTGAACTCGCACAGCTACTGCTTCGAAATCCTGCAGCGCCGCTGATCTCAGCGCGTTAGCCAGTCATCCCCGGGGGCGCAAGCAATTGCGCCCCCGGTCTTTTTGCGCCGGTCATTCGTAACCTTTCCGTCACATTACCTGATTAGTATGAAGCCCAACTCCGAGCGCCACGGCAACTCTGGTGAATCTTGACCGCGGCGCCATAACTAAAAAGGTAACCACGTTATGACCAAGCAACTTGAGCAATTAGACGCCGACCGCCTGATCGATCCCACTCGCCGCAAGCTGCTGCTCGGCAGCGCCGGCGCCGTCGGCCTGGCCGGTTTTCTCGGCGGCGGCATCTGGTCGGTCTCCGCCGAGGCGTTAGCCGAGGATCTGCCGCCGAACACGCTGCTGGGCTTCCGGGGCATCGCCGCGTCTACCGCCGATGAAGTGACGATAGCGCCAGGCTACCGCGCCGAGGTACTGATCTCCTGGGGCGAGCCGCTGGTGGACGGCGCGCCGGCCTTCGATCCGCAGGGCAACAACAGCGCCGCCGATCAGGAAAAACAGTTTGGCGACAACAACGATGGCATGAGCTTTTTCCCTATCGATGACAATCACGGCGTGATGGCCATCAATAACGAATACGTTAACGAGCAGTACCTGTTCGCCCACGGCGGCGCCAAGGCCACCAGCCTGGAAGAGGTGCGCAAATCGCAGGCGGCGCACGGCGTCTCCATTGTCGCGGTCAAGCGGGTCGGCGACGGCCAGCGCTGGGAGGTGGAGCGCCCGTCGCGCTATAACCGCCGCATCACCGCCAACAGCGAGATGCAATTCAGCGGTCCGGCCGCCGGACATCCGCTGTTGCAGACCGCCGCCGATCCGAGCGGCCGCAAGGTGCTGGGCACCTTCGGCAACTGCGCCAACGGCAAGACGCCGTGGGGTACCTACCTGACCTGCGAGGAAAACTTCGACACCTATTTCGGCACCCGTCAGGCCGATTATCGAACCACGCCGGAACAGAAGCGCTACACGCTGAAGGTCAGCGAACCGGAACGCAACTGGCCGGACTATGACGAGCGTTTTGATGTGGCGAAGAATCCCAACGAATTCAACCGTCACGGCTGGATTGTCGAGATCGATCCGTTGAATCCGACCTCGACGCCCATCAAGCACACCGCGCTCGGCCGCTTCAAACATGAAAACGCGGCGGTGACCGTGGCCAAAGACGGCCGTCTGGTGGTGTATATGGGCGACGACGAGCGCGGCGAACATATCTATAAGTACGTCTCCAAAGGCGTGGTCAACGCCGCCAATCCGGCCAACAATCGTACGCTGCTGGATGAGGGGACGCTGTACGTGGCGCAGTTCGACGGCGATGAAGCCGGCACGCCGCTGAAGGGCAAAGGGCGCTGGATTGCGCTTGAGTTCGGCAAGAACGGCCTGACGCCGGAGAACGGTTTCCGCGATGAGGCCGAAGTGCTGATCTTCGCCCGTAAGGCGGCGCAGCAGGTCGGCGCCACCAAAATGGATCGCCCGGAGTGGATCGCGGTGAACCCGCATGACGGGCGTGCGTACTGCACGCTGACCAACAACAGCAAGCGCGGCGAGGAAGGGATGCCGTTGAACGCCGCCAACCCGCGACCGAACAATATCTACGGCCAAATCATTCGCTGGGACGAGGGCGGCGACGCCACCGCCGACGTCTTCGCCTGGGACATCTATGCGCTGTGCGGCAACCCGATTGCCCACCCCGAAGGCGTCAACCGCGGCACGCCGAACATCACGGCGGAAAACACCTTCAACAGCCCGGACGGGCTGGGCTTCGATCGCGCCGGCCGTCTGTGGATCCTCACCGACGGCAAGTACAGCAACAAGGGCGACTACGTCGGGCAGGGCAACAACCAGATGCTGGTGGGCGATCCGGTCAGCGGCGAGATCCGCCGTTTCATGGTGGGGCCGAAGTCCTGCGAACTGACCGGCATCACCTTCACCCCGGACTACAAGACGATGTTCGTCAACGTACAGCATCCCGGAGAAGAAGGCGACTCGCACTTCCCGAACAACAGCCCGCGCCCGCGTTCATCGGTGTTGATGATCACGCGTGAAGATGGCGGAGTGATTGGGGCGTAAGGCGGCAATACAGAACAAAGGCGGCCACCGGGCCGCCTTTATCGTTTCAGGATGCGGCTAATCTGCCGGCGTGGTCAGGCGCTTCGCCGCGATTGGCGGGCTGCGTGAAGTAACGGCGGTCTTCCCAGCGCAGCATCGTCAGATCGCCGCCCCAGCAGCAGCCGGTATCCAGCCCGATCACGCCCTCCGGCGTGCCCTTGCCTTCCAGCGAGGCCCAGTGGCCGAAGATGATGGTGTATTCCGGGTCCACCAGGCGCGGCAGCTCGAACCACGGTTTCAGCGGCGCCGGCGCGCTGCCCGGCGCATCTTTGCAGATCATGTCGAGCTGACCGTTGGGGAAGCAGTAGCGCATGCGCGTCAGCGCATTGGTGCTGAAACGCAGGCGCGCCAGGCCGCTCAGCTCCGGCGCCCAGTTGTTCGGCATGTCGCCGTACATGGCGTCGAGGAACAGCGGATAGCTGTCGCTGCTCAATACCGCCTCCACTTCGCGCGCACACATTTTCGCGGTGTCGATGTCCCACTGCGGGGTGATGCCGGCGTGGGCCATCACCAGCTTTTGCTCATCATCCACCTGCAGCACCGGTTGGCGGCGCAGCCAGTTGATCAGCTCGTCGGCGTCCGGCGCTTCCAGCAGCGGCGTGATGCGATCTTTGGGTTTGTTGCGGCTGATGCCGGCGTAAACCGCCAGCAGGTGCAGATCGTGGTTGCCCAGCACCATGCGCACCGCCGGGCCGAGCGAGCGCACATAGCGCAGCACGTCCAGCGAGGCGGGGCCGCGCGCCACCAGATCGCCGGTCAGCCACAGTTGATCGCGCTCGGGATCGAACGCAACCTGAGCCAGCAGCGACTTCAGTTCATCGAAACAGCCGTGAACGTCGCCGATAAGGTATGTCGACATAATTAATGGATCAGCGTTGGAATGGCTAAGCGGAACACGGGAATAGCGGTGCGGAACGGCTGACCCTGATGGTCAACCATTTCGTAATGGCCTTCCATGGTGCCCAGCGGCGTTTCCAGAATGGCGCCGCTGGTGTACTGAAACTCTCCACCGGGCGGAATGACGGGCTGTTCGCCGATCACGCCTTCGCCCTGGACTTCGGTTTGGCGGCCGTTGCTGTTGGTGATCAGCCAGTAACGGCCCAGCAGTTGCACGTTGGTCCGCCCCAGATTGCGGATGGTAATGGTATAGGCGAAGACGTAACGCTCTTCTTCAGGGATCGACTGTGATTCCACATAGATGCTCTGAACCTGAATACACACGCGGGGCGAATCAATCATGACAACAACTCCTTATTGCTGCGGCGTCGGATTGGCTGACAGCCAGTTCGCCAGCTTGCAGTACTGCGCCACAGAAATATTCTCTGCTCTGAGCGAAGGATCGACGCCCAGCTCCGTCAGCTGCTCCGGCGTGAACAGATCGCCTAGGCTATTGCGGATGGTTTTCCGCCGCTGGTTGAACGCCTGCGTGGTGATGCGGCTCAGCATGCGCACGTCGCCCACCGGGTTCGGCAGCTCGGTGTGCGGGACCAGGCGCACCACGGCGGAATCGACCTTCGGCGGCGGCGCGAACGCGGTCGGCGGCACTTCCAGCACCGGGATGACGTTGCAGTAGTACTGCGCCATCACGGTTAAACGCCCGTAGGCCTTGCTGTTAGGGCCGGCCACCAGACGGTTGACCACCTCTTTCTGCAACATAAAGTGCATGTCGCGGATTGCCTGAGTATAGCTGAAAAGGTGGAACATCAGCGGCGTCGAAATATTGTACGGCAGGTTACCAAATACGCGCAGCGGTTGGCCAGCCTCCTCGGCCAGTTCGGCGAAATTCACCGTCATGGCGTCCTGCTGGCGGATGGTCAGCTTGTCTTTCAGCTGCGGGTGATTCTCCAGCCGAGTGGCCAGATCGCGGTCCAGTTCGATCACCGTCATGCGGTCCATGCGTGCGCCGACCGGCTCGGTCAGGGCGCCGAGGCCGGGGCCGATCTCGACCACCGCTTCGCCCGGCTGCGGGTGAATGGCGGAGACAATGCTATCGATGACAAACTGATCGGTTAAAAAGTTTTGTCCAAAGCGTTTGCGGGCAAAGTGCCCTTGGTGGACTCTGTTATTCATTACAATTAATTATCATTTTAATGGCGAGATTCAGGGCCGTTTGGAAACTGCCGACATCGGCGGTGCCGGTGCCGGCCAGTTCCAGAGCGGTACCGTGGTCGACCGAGGTGCGTATGAAAGGCAAACCGAGGGTGATATTCACCGCGCGGCCGAACCCTTGGTATTTTAGCACCGGCAGCCCCTGATCGTGATACATCGCCAGCACCGCATCGGCATCTTGCAGATATTTGGGCTGGAACAGGGTGTCCGCCGGCAGCGGGCCGACAAGATGGATACCGTCAGCGCGCAGCGCGTCGAGCGCCGGGATGATGGTGTCTATCTCTTCGCGCCCCATATGGCCGCCTTCCCCTGCGTGGGGATTCAGACCGCAGACGTAAATGTGCGGCTGGGCGATGCCAAATTTGGTTTTCAGATCGTGGTCGAGGATGCGAATGACTTCGAACAGGCTCTGCTGCGTGATGGCGCCCGGTACCGCCAGCAGCGGCAGGTGGGTGGTCGCCAGCGCCACGCGCAGCTCTTCGGTCGCGAGCATCATCACCACGCGATCGCAGCGGCTGCGATCGGCAAAGAATTCGGTATGGCCGATAAACGGCACGCCGGCGTCGTTGATCACGCCCTTGTTCACCGGGCCGGTGATCAAGGCGGCAAACTCGCCGTTCAGGCAGCCGTCACAGGCGCGCGCCAGGGTTTCCACCACGTAGGCACTGTTGCCGACGTTCAGTTCACCGGCGGTGACCGGCTGAGCGAGCGACACCGGCAGTACGGTCAGTGTGCCGGCGCGTTGCGCCTCGGCCGGCTGCTGCGGCTGGTAGTCGCGCAGCGTCAGCGGCAGGCCCAAACATTGGGCGCGTTCAAGCAACAGGGCCGGATCGGCGCACACCACCAGCTCAACAGGCCAATCCTGTTGCGCCAGGGCGGCTACCAAATCCGGCCCCACCCCGGCGGGTTCGCCGGGGGTAATGACGACGCGTTTATTGCTGCGCATCGCTGCCATCGAGGATCTTCACGTAAGCCTGGGCGCGCTGTTCCTGCATCCAGGTCTGCGCCTCTTCGGCGAACTTACGGTTGAACAGCATGCGGTAAGCGCGATCTTTCTGCGCGGCGTCGGTCTTATCCACCTGACGGGTATCCAGCAACTGAATCAGGTGCCAACCGAAGGAAGAGTGCACCGGCGCGCTGATCTCACCTTTGCTCAGCTTGAGCAACGCATCGCGGAAGGCGGGATCGTAGATGTCCGGGGAAGCCCAGCCCAGATCGCCGCCCTGCATGGCGGAACCCGGATCCTGCGACAGCTGTTTGGCTTCGTCGGCGAATTTGGCGCGGCCGCTCTTGATCGCTTCCGCGACGGATTGCAGTTTGGCGCGCGCCTGGTCGTCGGTCAGCACCACCGAAGGTTTCAGCAGGATGTGACGGGCGTGCACTTCGGTGACCGACACCGACTGGCTGGCGCCGCGGATGTCGTTGACTTTCAGGATATGGAAGCCGACACCGGAACGGATTGGGCCGACGACGTCGCCTTTCTTGGCGCTGACCAGGCGTTCAGCGAACAGGGTCGGGATCTCTTGCAGCTTGCCCCAGCCCATGTTGCCGCCTTTCAGCGCCTGAGAGTCGGCGGAGTAAGTGATCGCTAGCTTGCCGAAGTCGGCGCCGCTGTTGATCTCGCCCACCAGGCGTTTGGCCAGCTCTTCGGCTTTGTCGACCTGCTGCTGCGACGGGTTCTCCGGCAGCGGGATCAGGATGTGGCTGATGTTCATTTCGGTGTCGCTGCCGTTCTGCGCACCCACCTGTTTGGCCAGCGCGTCCACTTCCTGCGGCAGGATGGTGACGCGGCGGCGCACTTCGTTGTTGCGCACTTCGGAGATCAGCATCTCTTTGCGGATCTGCGCTCGGTAGGTGTTGTAGTTCAGCCCTTCGTACGACAGGCGGCTGCGCAGCTGATCGACGTTCATGCGGTTCTGCGCGGCGATGTTGGCGATCGCTTTGTCCAGATCGGCGTCGGAGACGGTGATGCCCATTTTCTTGGCCATCTGCAGCTGGATGTTATCCATGATCAGACGTTCGATGATCTGATGGCGCAGCGTCTTGTCGTCCGGCAGTTGCTGACCAGCCTGCTGGGCGTTGAGCTTCACCGACTGCAACAGTCCGTTGACGTCGCTTTCGAGTACCACGCCGTTATCCACGACGGCGGCGACTTTATCCACTTCTTGGGGTGCTGCGAACGCGGCATTGGCGCAAACCACCAATCCGAGAATAAGCGTTCTCCAGTTCTTCATACATTTCCCATTATGTAATCCGCAAATGCGGGTGAAAGTTCTCGTTTTCAAAGTGTTGCAAAGCATCAGAATGCGCGCTGATACGGCAGAATGCCGGAGCGCAGCATTTCTGCGGAGCCGAGACTATGATCGCTGCTCAGGCCGCGCAGTTCGACGTTGAACGAAACTCTGTTGTCGTAAACGCTGGCATTGTTGCTGCGGTTCCAGTCGGTGATCTTGCGCTCATAGCCCAGCGTCACCGCCCAGCAGCAGGTGTTGTACTTCAGCCCTACCAACTGATCGGCGGATTGTTTGGCGCGGGTGTCGTAGTAGTACGCCCCGACCACCGCCCAACGATCGGCGATCGGCCAGCTGCCGGTGATGCCCACCTGCGAGATGCCGTCCTGGAAGGCCGGAACCGTTTTGGTGTTCAACGCCGTCTGGATATATTCCGGCGTGGCGTAACGGTAGTTCAGCTGCACTACGCGCTCTGCATCCTGGCGGTATTCCACCACGCCGTTGCCCAGCGAGACGCTGTTCAGGCGGGTGTCGTACTGCAGGCCGCCGCGCAGGCCCCAACGATCGTCGATTTTCCAATAGGTATCGCCGGCCCAGGCCACGCTGCCGGTATCGTCGTTGTTGTCGTATCCCGTCACCTGATCGCCAGTGCGTGAACGGCTGAAGTAGTAGATTTGACCCACGGAAGCGTTAAAACGTTCCACCAGCGCGTCATCATAAATCCGGGTGGTCACACCGGTAGAGACGCGGTTCTGCGAAGCGATGCGATCCAGCCCGCTGTAGGTGCGGTCGCGGAACAGGCCGGAATAGTCGGTCTGCAGCAGCGTGGTGTCGTAGGTGTAGATGTTGCTCTGGTCGCGGTACGGCACGTACAGGTACTGCACGCGCGGCTCCAGCGTCTGGGTGGCGCCTTCGGCCCAGATCATCGGCCGCTCGAACACCAGCTTGCCGTCGACCTTGAACTGCGGCAGTACGCGGTTGACCGAGTTGTCGAGGTTCGGCGCAGTAACCGGATTGTCCACCGTACTCTTACGATTTTCATAGTTGGCGGCGAAACCGTCAGGAATATCCTGCTGGTAATGGGTCGCCATCACCTTGGCTTCGGTGTTCAGGCTGGCCCAGCCGTTGGTGAGCGGCAGGCTCAGCGTCGGCTCCATATGCAGACGGGTGGCGTCAGGGCTATATGGGTTGACGCTGGTAAACTTGGCCGCCTGGCCGTAAATATGGAAATCGAACGGGCCGAGATCGTTCTTGTAGTAATTCAGATCCAGCTGCGGCTGGACTTTATACGAGTCCGACAGTGAACGATCGGTACCGTCGTAAATCTGGAACTGCTTGGAGCTCAGCGTGGCGTTCCAGTTCTCGTTGGCGTAGCCGAGGCTGAATTTCTGCGTGGCGTAGCCGTCGGTGGTGGAGCCGTATTTGGAGTCCAGATCGGTGAAGTACTTGGAATCGCTGACCTTGGTGTAATCGACGTTGAAGCGCCACACCTGATCCATAACGCCGTTGTGGTTCCAGTAGAACAGCCAGCGTTTGTTGTCGTCATTGGTTTTGCCGTATTCCTTGTCGTCCGGCAACCAGTCGAACTCCATCAGGCCGAGGCCCGGCTGCACCAGATAACGGAACTCGGTCTGCCACTGCAGGCCGCGCTTGGACATATAGTGCGGGGTAATGGTGGCGTCGTAGTTCGGCGCGATGTTCCAGTAGTACGGCAACATGAACTCGAAGCCGTTGTTGCTGCCGTACTTGGCGTTCGGGATCAGGAAGCCGGAACGGCGCTTGTCGCCGACCGGCAGCTGCAGGTACGGGCTGTAGAAAACCGGCACGCCGCCGATGCGGAAGCGGGCGTTCCATATTTCCGCCACCTGCTCTTCGCGATCGTGGATCACTTCGGAACCGACCACGCTCCAGCTGTCATCGCCCGGCAGACAGGAGGTAAAGGTGCCGTTTTCCAAGATGGTGTAACGGTTGGCGCCGCGCATTTTCATCTTGTCGGCGTCGCCGCGTCCCTGACGGCCTACCATCTGGTAGTCGCCTTCATAGACGTCGGTATCTTTGGTATTCAGGTTAGACCAGGCCTTCGGGCCTTTCAGTTTGATCTGATTGTCGCTGTAGTGCACGTCGCCGGTGGCGGTGACGGTACGCACCGGTTCCGTCTGGCCGGGGTTTTGCGTCTGATTCAGCTCAACTTCTTTGGCGGTCAGGGTGCTGTTGCCCTGCTCGATATGCACGTTGCCGCTGAACAGGGCGCTTTTCGGGTAGTCGGCGCGCGAGTCATCGGCATTGATGGTCACCGGCTGGCTGTTCGGATCGCCGCTGACCAAAGGCTTGTCGTAAACAGGAACGCCAAGCATGCATTGCTCGGCCAGATCAGCCAGCGCATGCTGACTGTAGAGTGCCGTCCAAATCATCGTGGCCAGCAGTGTTGGGAAACTTTTTTTCATACGCGGTTTTGGTGTTCCGTCATCAGAGGCGTCGTGTCCGGCAAACGGTCAGAGACTATATTACTCATCTGCGTTGCGCTAGTGCTAAATCCAGCCGTTTACTTGCGTCGTCGTTAGGCGCAAAGATAAATGACAGGTATGATAATCCAAATTCTAGGAAAAATCGCCTGCGCCCTTTCCTGAAACGGAGGAGAGCGGGCGGCTTTCGGCATGATAATTGAGGAGTATATGCAGTATTGGGGAAAACTGCTCGGCGTCATCGTCGCCATCTGGTCTGGCGCGGGATTCTGGGGTGTAGTTCTGGGGCTGATTATCGGTCATATGATCGATACGGCGCGCAGCAACAAGCGCAGCCGGGGGTTTTTCACCGACCAGCAAACGCGGCAAACGCTGTTTTTCCGCACCACTTTTCAGGTTATGGGCCACCTGACCAAATCCAAAGGACGCGTCACCGAGGCGGATATCCAGATCGCCAGCCTGTTCATGGATCGCCTGCAGCTGCACGGCGAAGCCCGCACTGCGGCGCAGCAGGCGTTCCGCGAGGGCAAACAGAGCCAGTTCCCGCTGCGTGAGACGCTGCAGCAGTTCCGCAGCATCTGTTTCGGCCGCTTCGATCTGATTCGGATGTTTCTGGAAATTCAGATTCAGGCGGCGTTCGCCGACGGCTCGCTGCACCCGAACGAACGTCAGGTGCTGTATGTCATCGCCGAAGAGCTGGGCATTTCGCGCGCGCAGTTCGATCAGTTCCTCAGCATGATGGAGGGCGGGCGTCAGTTCGGCGGCGGTCAGCAGGGCGGGTATTCGCAGGGCGGTTATCAGCAGGCTCAGCGCGGCCCGACGCTCGACGATGCGTGCAAGGTGCTCGGCGTGCGCAGCAGCGACGATGCCGCCACCATCAAACGCGCCTACCGCAAGCTGATGAGCGAACACCATCCGGATAAGCTGGTGGCGAAAGGCTTACCGCCGGAGATGATGGAAATGGCCAAGCAGAAAGCGCAGGAGATCCAGGCTGCGTACGACCTGATCAAACGCGAGAAAGGTTTTAAATAACGATACCCGTCATACTTCGAGCTGCAGGTGTGTTGGCTGCCCGCGCTTACCCCGGTCACGTACTTTTTGTACGCTCCCGGGGCTGCGCTTAGTTGCCGCCTTCCTGCAACTCGAATTATTTAGGGTATCTCGGGGTGATGAGCTCAGAAATCCGGCTCGGCGCGAAAGTGCATCGGCGTCTGGAAGGCGGGGTGGGTGATGCGCAGCTCTTGCGCATGCAGCTGCAGCCGCGGCGCCATCGCTTTGGCTTCCGGCGGAGCGTAGAAACCGTCGCCGAGGATCGGGTGTCCCAGCGCCAGCATGTGCACCCGCAGCTGATGCGAGCGGCCGGTGATCGGCGTCAGCTTCACGCGGGTGCTGCCGTCGGCGTCGCGCGACAGCACCAGATATTCCGTCTGCGCCGCTTTGCCGGTGTCAAAACACACCTTTTGCAGCGGCCGGTTCGGCCAGTCGCAGATTAGCGGCAAATCCACCAACCCTTCGTCATGCGCCATATGCCCCCAAACGCGGGCGATATAGGATTTCTTCGGCTCGCGTTCGCGGAACTGACGCTTCAGCTCACGCTCGGCGGCCTTGTTGAGCGCCACCACGATCACCCCGCTGGTGGCCATATCCAGCCGGTGCACCGATTCGGCGGCCGGATGATCGGCCTGAATGCGGGTCATCAGGCTGTCTTTGTTTTCCGGCGCGCGGCCGGGCACCGACAGCAAGCCGCTGGGCTTGTTGACCACCATGATGTGTTCATCCTGATACAGGATGTGCAGCGGGTCCTGCGGGGGATTGTAGGGTTCCATCTTGGCTCCGCGAAAAGGGCCGAACGGGGAGGCAACCACCTCCCCGCGTCGCGCCGGTTACTGGTGGGTGACCACCACCAGACGAATGGCGTCGAGACGCCAGCCGGCTTCATTGAGGTTGGCCAGCACCTGACGGCGGTTGAACTCCAGCGTCTCGACTTCGTCGTCGCGGATGTTCGGGTTGACCGCCTTCAGCGCTTCCAGACGCGCCAGCTCGGCGCTCAGCTTGTCGTCCGCCTCTTGCTTCGCCTGTTCGATAAGCGTGCGAGCCTGCGCTTCCACCAGGCTTTCCGCCTGCTGCAGCATGGCGTGCACGTCTTGCTGCACGGCGTTGACCAGCTTGCTGGAGGTGTGACGGTTGACCGCGTTCAACTGGCGGTTGAAGCTTTCGAACTCGACCTGCGCCGCCAGGTTGGTGCCCTTGCGGTCCATCAGCATGCGGATCGGCGTCGGCGGCAGGAAGCGGGTCAGCTGCAGGTGCTTCGGCGCCTGGGCTTCCACCACGTACACCAGCTCAACCAACAAGGTGCCGACCGGCAACGCTTTGTTTTTCAACAGGGACACCGCACAGCTGCCGGTATCGCCGGACAGGATAAGATCCAGGCCGTTGCGGATGATCGGGTGTTCCCAGCTGACGAACTGCGCGTCTTCGCGCGACAGCGCCTGATCGCGATCGAAGGTGACGGTGCAGCCGTCCTGTGGCAGGCCCGGGAAGTCCGGCACCAGCATATGGTCGGACGGCGTGAGCACGATCAGGTTGTCGCTGCGATCTTCCTGATTGATGCCGACGATGTCGAACAGGTTGAGTGCGAAGCCCACCAGGTTGACGTCGTTATCTTGCTCGGCGATGGCGGCGGCCAGCGCCTGGGCTTTGTCGCCGCCGTTGGAGTGCATCTCCAGCAGACGGTCGCGGCCTTGTTCCAGCTGCGCTTTCAACTGGTCATGCTGCTGGCGGCAGGCGTGGATGAATTCGTCCAGGCCTTCCTGCTCGGTCGGCGCGGCCAGATAGCCGATCAACTGCTCGTAGCAGCTGTCGTAGATGGTGCGGCCGGTCGGGCAGGTGTGTTCGAAGGCGTCGAGCCCTTCGTGGAACCAGCGGCCCAGCACCGCCTGTGCGGTGTGCTCCAGGTAAGGCACCATGATTTGGATATCGTGCATCTGGCCGATACGGTCCAGACGGCCGATGCGCTGTTCCAGCAGATCCGGATTGAACGGCAGATCGAACATCACCAGTTGGCTGGCGAACTGGAAGTTGCGGCCTTCGGAACCGATCTCGGAACACAGCAGCACCTGCGCGCCTTCCTCTTCGGAGGCGAAGTAGGCGGCGGCGCGGTCGCGCTCGATGATCGACAGCCCTTCGTGGAACACCGCGGCGCGGATCGCTTCACGCTCGCGCAGCACCTGCTCCAGCTGCAGCGCGGTATCGGCTTTGGCGCAGATCACCAGCACTTTTTCGTTGCGGTTGGCCAGCAGGTAATCCAGCAACCATTCGACGCGCGGGTCGAAGTTCCACCAAGTGGCGTTTTCGCCTTCGAATTCCTGGTAGATCTGCTCCGGATACAGCATGTCGCGCGCGCGCGCTTCGACGGATTTCTTGGCGCCCATGATGCCGGACACTTTGATCGCGGTCTGATACTGGGTCGGCAACGGCAGCTTGATCTGGTGCAGGTTGCGGTGCGGGAAGCCCTTCACGCCGTTGCGGGTGTTGCGGAACAGCACGCGGCTGGTGCCGTGGCGATCCATCAGCATGGCCACCAGCTCCTGGCGCGCCTGCTCGGCGTTGTCGCCTTCGCTGTTGGCCGCTTTGAGCAGCGGTTCGATGTCCTGCTCGTCGATCAGCTCGCCCAGCAGGTTCAGCTTGTCGTCGGCCAGGCGTTCACCGCTCAGCAGCAGGGTGACGGCGTCGGCCACCGGACGGTATTTCTGCTGTTCGGCGACGAACTCGCCGTAGTCGTGGAAACGGTTCGGATCGAGCAGGCGCAGGCGCGCAAAGTGGCTCTGTTGGCCCAGCTGTTCCGGGGTGGCGGTCAGCAGCAGCACGCCGGGGATATGCTCGGCCAGCTGTTCGATCACCTGATATTCGCGGCTCGGCGCTTCTTCGCTCCAGGCCAGGTGGTGCGCTTCATCGACTACCAGCAGATCCCACTGGGCGTCCGCCAGCTCTTCCAGGCGCTGCTTGTTGCGGCGCACGAAGTCCAGCGAGCAGATCACCAGCTGTTCGGTCTCGAACGGGTTGCTGCTGTCGAGCTTGGCTTCGGCGTAGCGGCTGTCGTCGAACAGCGAGAAGTAGAGGTTGAAGCGGCGCATCATCTCCACCAGCCACTGGTGCTGCAGCGTTTCCGGCACCACGATCAGCACGCGCTCGGCGCGGCCCGCCAGCAGTTGCTGGTGGATGATCATGCCGGCTTCGATGGTTTTGCCGAGGCCGACTTCGTCCGCCAGCAGAACGCGCGGCGCATGGCGCTGGCCGACTTCATGAGCGATGTGCAGCTGGTGCGGGATCAGGCTGGCGCGCATGCCGCGCAGGCCGGCGAACGGCAGGCGATACTGCTCGCTCTGGTATTTGCGGGCGCGAAAACGCAGCGCGAAACGATCCATGCGGTCGATTTGGCCGGCGAACAGGCGATCCTGCGGCTTGCTGAAGGTCAGTTTGCTGTCCAGCAGCACTTCGCGCATCGCCACGCCGCTTTCCTGGGTGTCCAGGCGGGTGCCGATATAGGTCAACAGACCGTTTTCCTCTTTCACCTCTTCCACCTGCAGCTGCCATCCCTCGTGGCTGCTGACGGTATCGCCCGGGTTGAACATCACGCGGGTGATCGGCGAATCGTTTCTGGCATAGAGGCGGTTTTCACCGGTGGCGGGGAAAAGCAGGGTAATCATGCGCGCATCCAGCGCCACGACGGTGCCCAGTCCTAATTCGCTTTCCGTGTCGCTGATCCAGCGTTGACCAAGAGTAAAAGGCATATATTGTCGGCTCGATTCTTTGTAAGTAAGTCTTGTTACCGGGCGGGAAGGGCCGCGGCACCTGTACTGAACATCGGTTAATCCCGGTTTGTTTTAAATTTGACGGGCAATAGCCGTTCACGCCATGCAGACGTCGCGAGACGGCAGGGCTAAGCGTGGTTCAGTTTTGGGAAGGGCGCTATGGTAATGGAAGGCGGCGCGTTCGTCACCTGCAAAACCGGATGATTTTTCTTAACCTGGCGCAATCTCAAAACAGCCCCATCTGCCCGGTGACCAGCGTGGTGAAGTCGTCGTGCAAGAAAGGGAGTATAGCGTCTGCCACCGGTTGCAGCTGACGTTCGAGGTAGTGCTGATAATCGATGGGCGAATGGCGGGTTTCCAGCGGTTCCGGCCCGGCGACGGTCATCACGTAGCTGATCCAGCCGCCGTTCTGATACTGCAGCGGCCGCCCCTGACTGCGGTTGTAGTCGTCGGCGATGCGCGCGGCGCGGGCGTGCGGCGGCACATTGCGCTGATAGTCGTCGAGCTTTCTGCGCAGCCGTTTGCGGTACACCAATTGATCGTCGAAGTCGCCGTTCAGGGTTTTGCCGACGTAGTCGCGCACATAGTCCTGGTAGGGCTGTTGTTTGAAGATGCGCTGATAGAGCTGCTGCTGGAACTGCTGCGCCAGCGGCGTCCAGTCGGTGCGCACCGTTTCCAGGCCTTTGTACACCATCTCTTCCTGGCCGTCGGCGCGCGCGACCAGGCCGGCGTAGCGTTTTTTGCTGCCCTGTTCGGCGCCGCGAATGGTCGGCATCAGGAATCGGGAATAGTGGGTTTCGAACTCCAGTTCCAGCGCGTTCTCCAGCCCGAACTGCTGCTGCAGATGCTGTTGCCACCAGGCGTTGACCCGCTGCACCAGCGCCCGGCCGATCTGCGCCGCCTGCTGCTCGTCATGCGGCTGTTTCAACCAAACGAAGGTGGAGTCAGTGTCGCCGTAAATCACCTGATACCCTTCGGCTTCGATCAGCTCGCGGGTTTGGCGCATGATCTCGTGGCCGCGCAGGGTGATCGACGACGCCAGCCGCGGATCGAAGAAGCGGCAGCCGCTCGATCCCAGCACGCCGTAAAGTGCGTTCATGATGATCTTCAGCGCCTGCGACAGGGGCTTGTTGTGCTGGCGTTTGGCGGCCTCGCGCCCTTGCCAGATCTGCTCGACGATCGCCGGCAGGCAGTGTTTGCTGCGCGAGAAGCGGGCGTTGCGAAAGCCGGGCACCGAGTCGGCGTCGCTGGGGTGGCGCATGCCTTCCACCAACCCGACCGGATCGATTAAGAAGGTGCGGATGATCGACGGGTACAGACTTTTATAGTCCAGCACCAGCACCGAGTCGTACAGGCCGGGCCGGGAATCCATCACAAAGCCGCCAGGGCTGTGTTCCTCCGGCTGTTCGCCGAGGTTGGGGGCGACAAAGCCCAGGCGATGCATGCGCGGCATATAGAGGTGGCTGAAGGCCGCCACCGATCCGCCGCTGCGATCGGCCGCCAGCCCGGTGACGGTGGCGCGCTCCAGCAGGAAGTTGAGCAGGTCGGCCTTGGCGAAAATCCGCGTCACCAGCTCGCAGTCTTTCAGGTTGTAGCGGGCCAGCGCCGGCTTGTCTTCGGCGAAGCGCCGGTCGATCTCCGCCATGCGCTGATAAGGATTGTCGATCGCCTTGCCTTCGCCCAGCAGCGCCTGCGAAACGTATTCCAGGCTGAAGGAGGGAAAGTTCCAGGTGGCGGATTTCAGCGCCTCGATGCCGTCGATGATCAGGCGGCCGGCGGCGGCGGCGAAAAAGTGATTCTGCTTGAAGCCATGCTCGCGCCATTCCAGCAGGTTGCCGCCGCGCCCCAGCCGCAGCGGGATTTGGTAGCGTTCGGCGTGCTTTTGCAGCACCCGCAGATCGAACTGCACCAGGTTCCAGCCGATGATGGCGTCGGGATCGTGACGCTCCAGCCACGCGTTCAGCCGTTCCAGCAGTTGAGGGCGGCTGGCGCAGTATTCCAGATCGAAATCCAGCGGCTCATCGCCGCCGTTGGCCGGCCCCAGCATGTAGACCTGCCGCTGGCCGCAGCCTTCCAGCGCGATGGAGTAAAGCTCGCCGTGGGCGGTGGTTTCGATATCCAGCGACACCAGTTTTAGCGTTGGGCGGTACTCCGGCGCCGGCTTCATTTGGCCGCTGAGCAACGGCCCATTGCCGTCGCCCTGGCCGTTGAACCATACCGGCGCGGTGATGAAGCGTTCCATCAGGTAGCGCTCGGGCGGGCGAATGTCGGCCTCGTAGACCGCAACGCCGCCTTCCCGCAGCAGTTTTTCCAGCTTGATGAGCTGACGGTGCTGGCGGCAGTACAGCCCCAGCATCGGGCGGTGATGAAAATCCGTCAGCGCCAGCGGTTTCAGTTCGACTTGCCGCTCTTCGCGCAGCAGCAGTTCCGCGCGCTGCCTTTGTTCGGCGGGGATAAACGCCACCGAGGTTTGCGGCGGCAGACGCAGCTGGCGCGGGCCCGCGTCGGTCGCCAGCCAAAATTCGACCTCGGTGCCGGCGGGCGTGTCGCGCCAGTGGCGAGTGAGCAGGAACCCCTGTTGCAGTGCTGTCATAACCCCTTCGTTTTTCGCCGGGCGGCGTGTGCGACGTTCAGCGTGATGTCGGTTTTGGCGCTAATATAGATAAATTATAGTATGGGTTTTTATACAGTGATTGTCCATTGCCGCGCGGCGTTGCCAAATACGCATACAATTCATCGATTGACTCGCCAGCGGCGGCGCTGGAAAATCCTCGGCCCCGTTTGGCCCGAATAATCCACAGAGGTGTAATGGAAGCCTATTTACAAGATTTGATCACCCAGTCACTGGCTTTCACTCTGATGGTCGTTCTGCTGGTCGCTTTTCTGGAGTCGTTGGCGCTGGTGGGGCTGCTGTTGCCCGGCACGGTGATGATGGCCAGCATCGGCGCGCTGATCGGCAGCGGCAAGGTGGATTTTTACTACGCCTGGGCGGCGGGCATCGTCGGCTGCCTGCTCGGCGATTGGATCTCCTATTTCGTCGGCCGCGCCTTTAAGGGGCCTTTGCATCGCTGGTCGTTTCTGAAGAAGAACAAAGCGCTGCTCGACAAAACCGAACATGCCTTGCACCAGCACAGCATGGCGACCATTTTGATCGGTCGCTTCGTTGGCCCGACGCGCCCGCTGGTGCCGATGGTGGCCGGCATGCTCGATTTGCCGCCGTACAAGTTTGCGTTGCCGAACATCATCGGTTGCCTGACCTGGCCGCCGGTCTATTTCTTCCCCGGCATTCTGGCGGGGGTGGCGATCGATATCCCCGCCGACGCCAACAGCGCGACGTTCAAGTGGCTGTTGCTCGCGGCGGCGCTGCTGATCTGGCTGGCGGTGTGGCTGAGCTGGCGCTGGTGGCGCGAGGGCAAGCGCAGCGCCGATCGGCTGAGCCGTTGGCTGACGCCGCTGCGGCTGCGCGTGGTGTGCGGATTGAGTTGGCTGGCGACGTTGGCGGTCGGCTATTTGCTGAGCCAACAGCCGCTGATGCCGGTGTACCGGCATCTGTTGTGGCAGGTGCTGTCGGGGGAAAAAACCGGAGAGGGGCGTGGTGGGGGAGAGGGGTGGGTATAATGTAGATCGTGGGGGGCGGGGGCGTAATTAAAAAAAAAGTAAAGACACAATATGAAGGAAGTAGACACTCAAAGATGTAAATGCAGAAGAGCGTGTCGAAATCGCAGTACAACGGCACAGCGTTACCTATAT